>NZ_SJOP01000011.1 GCF_004331415.1 Kosakonia quasisacchari | reverse complement strand
CTGGTAACAGAGCCTTACAGGCGCATCTGAAAAACCTCCGGCTATGCCGGAGGATACTTATTGGCGTCAGGTTAATTAACCTTTCAGCACGTCCAGCGCGGCGGTGTAATCCGGCTCGTTGGTGATTTCATTGACCAACTGGCTGAAAACAACATTGTCGTTTTCGTCAATCACCACCACAGCACGAGCCGCAAGGCCTTTCAGCGCGCCATCAGAGATGCCCACGCCGTAATTTTCGAGGAAATCAGCGCTGCGCAGCGTCGAAAGCGTAATGACATTGCTCAGACCTTCAGCACCGCAAAAACGGGACTGGGCAAACGGCAGGTCAGCAGAAATGCACAGCACCACGGTGTTGTTCATCTCAGTTGCTAACTGGTTGAATTTACGCACAGAAGCCGCGCAAACGCCGGTATCGATGCTTGGAAAAATGTTCAGCACTTTACGTTTGCCAGCGAACTGGCTCAGTGCGACGTCAGACAGATCTTTAGCCACGAGCGTAAACGGCTTGGCTTTTGCGCCAGCCTGCGGGATAGCACCTGCAACGGGAACCGGATTGCCCTGAAAATGAACGAGTTGTGACATAATATCTTCCTGTTTACATATAGTTAACGTCGGCGCTAGTTTATGCCATCCGCAGAGAGCACGGCAAACCAATTTTCATATCTATACTGGTTTAGACCTGCGGCAGAGGAGTGAGGAATGAGAACCGTCAAAGTGTATGAGGAAACCTGGCCGCTGCATACGCCATTTGTGATTTCGCGCGGTGCGCGCAACGAAGCGCGCGTGGTGGTGGTCGAGCTGGAAGAGGATGGCGTAAAAGCCGCCGGTGAATGTACGCCGTACCCGCGTTATGGTGAAAGTGAGGCCTCTGTTGTGGCACAAATTATGACGATTGTGCCGCAACTGGAAAACCGTCTCACGCGCGAAGAGCTGCAAACACTCCTGCCGCCGGGCGCTGCGCGTAACGCTGTTGACTGCGCCTTGTGGGATCTGCAGGCGCGCAAAGCCGCTATCACGCTGGCTCAGTCCACAGGTGTCAGTTTGCCGGAAACCATTGTCACCGCACAAACGGTGGTGATTGGCACACCGGAACAGATGGCGGCCAGCGCCGCCGCGCTCAGTGAAAAGGGCGCGCAGCTTCTGAAAATTAAACTGGATGATCATTTGATCAGCGAAAGGCTGGTGGCAATTCGCGCCGCTGCGCCAGAAGCGACATTAATTGTGGATGCGAATGAAGCCTGGCACAGTGAAGGGCTTGCCGCGCGATGCCAGTTGCTGGCGGATCTCGGTGTTGCCATGCTGGAACAGCCGCTGCCGGCCGATGATGACGATGCGCTGGCAAATTTTATCCATCCGTTGCCGATTTGCGCGGATGAAAGTTGCCACACTCGCGAAAGCTTGGCTCACCTGCATGGGCGCTATGAAATGGTGAATATCAAGCTGGATAAAACCGGCGGATTAACCGAAGCGCTGGCGCTGGCACATGAGGCGTCTCAACAAGGATTCACGCTGATGCTTGGTTGTATGATCTGTACGTCGCGCGCTATCGCGGCAGCGCTGCCGCTTGCCAGCCAGGTGCGTTTTGCCGATCTTGATGGCCCAACCTGGTTGGCGGTGGACGTTGAACCGGCGCTGCATTTCAGCACCGGTAAGCTTCACCTTTGAGGATCCCAGTGCAGCAGTGCCGTCATTGCCGCGAGGTATTTCTCGCTGGCCTCATCAGAGGAGATTGGCGGGAATTCGACGGTGATACAGTGCAAATTGATATCTGCACACCAGCTGCCGAACGATCCCGGCGTTTCGTAACCGACGCTGGTCACCAGCGGCAGGGAAAATTCATCCGCGAGCCATTTCCCCAGCGTGCTTTTGCGGGGATCTTCAACGCAGGCCAATGGATCGTGGAATGTCACGACCCAAGCTGGATGAAGGTGATGGATAAGCTGGCAAAGCGCCTGTGTTTCCGGTTCGGAACCAGGCGCGTCGCCTGTCAGCAGCACGACATCACGTTCTTCAGCCGCGCTGTTCCAGCGATACACCGTTTCACCGGGCTTCCAGTTGGCCGCTGGAAAATTACGGTTGAGATCAACACTGTTGGCGTTTGCACGCAGACCAAGCTGGCAGCCATCCGGGTTGACCGCCAGCACCACGTGATGGTGACGTAAATCCGGGTGGAGTGTGCGCAAAGCGCAGGAAAGCGTCACCACGGAGGAGTTTTCGTCACCGTGCGTTCCGGCGATGATGAGCCCGCTTTCACGCGTGGCAATTGGCGCGGGAAACCAGATCAGCGGCGCGCCTAAAAGCGAGCGACCGAACTCTTCACTGCCGGGGGCAAATGCGCCTCGTTGAGCACGCGGGCGTGTGGCTGGCATAGGCGTCCTTTTATTGTCGTTTTACTTACAGCAAGTGTTGAGCATAAAGCGATGCGACGCAAATCATGCCATGAGGGGTAATTTGGCGTCCAGCCTCAATTTTCCGCTGTCCTTTATTTGCATTCTCCCAAGTTAAAACAAATAATTACCTCATCTTTTGCCGGGAAGGCATACCAATGAGGGGATCCCATGAAGCATCGAATTTCAACGCTGAGCTGCGCGCTCTGGCTGTGCGGTTTTTCTGCAAGTGCACTGGCAGCCGATGTGCCGCCGGGTACCCAACTGGCCGAGAAACAGGAAGTCGTTCGCCATATCAAAGATGAACCCGCAACCTTAGATCCGGCGAAAGCCGTTGGTTTGCCCGAAATTCAGGTTATCCGCGATCTCTTTGAAGGGCTGGTGAATCAGAACGAGAAAGGCGAAATAATTCCGGGTGTTGCCAGTAAATGGCAAAGTAGCGATAACCGTACCTGGGTATTTACATTGCGTGATGATGCACGCTGGTCCGATGGTTCACCGGTAACGGCAGAGGATTTTGTCTACAGCTGGCAGCGGCTGGTTGATCCGAAAACCACTTCTCCCTTTGCCAGTTTTGCAGCGCTGGCGGGCATCGCAAATGCGAAAAGCATTACTGAGGGTAAAGCGGCGGTGGATAAACTTGGTGTTAGCGCCGTTGATGCGCACACGTTGCGGGTGCAACTGGAGCGACCATTGCCGTGGTTCCCGAGTTTAGCCGCAAGTTTTGCCTTTTATCCGGTGCAAAAAGCCAATGTGCAAAGTGGTGCTGAGTGGACGCGTCCTGGCAACCTGGTGGGGAATGGCGCTTATGTCCTTGCCGATCGCGTGGTGAATGAAAAGCTGGTGCTCGAACGCAACAAGCACTATTGGGATGACGGTAAAACGGTTATTCAGCAAGTCACGTTTGTGCCAATCAACCAGGAGTCTGCGGCCACCAAACGTTACCTGGCGAACGGTATCGACATTACTGAATCATTCCCGAAAAACCTCTATCAGAAGTTGCTCAAAGATATCCCCGGACAGGTTTATACGCCGCCGCAGCTTGGCACCTATTATTACGCGTTTAACACCCAGAAAGGGCCCACTGCCGATGCGCGTGTGCGGCTTGCGTTGAGCATGACGATTGATCGGCGGGTGATTGCGCAGAAAGTGCTGGGAACCGGTGAAAAACCCGCCTGGCGCTTCACGCCGGATGTCACCGCCGGATTTACGCCGCAGCCCTCGCAAATCGAACATATGAGCCAGGACGAGCTGAACGCGCAGGCAAAAACGCTGTTGCAGGCGGCAGGTTACGGCCCGCAACGTCCGCTGAAACTGACATTGCTGTATAACTCTTCAGAAAATCACCAGAAAATTGCCATTGCTGTGGCCTCAATGTGGAAAAAGAACCTGGGGGCGGACGTAAAATTGCAGAATCAGGAGTGGAAAGCCTATATCGACAGCCGTAACAGCGGCAACTTTGATGTTATCCGTGCCTCGTGGGTAGGGGATTACAATGAGCCATCAACTTTCCTGTCAGTACTGAATTCAACGAACAGTGGCAACATTCCTCGTTTCAACGATGCAGCATACGACAAAGTGCTTGCACAGGCGGCGCAGGAAACCAGCGCCAAAGCGCGAAACACTGACTATAACGAGGCGGAGCACATTCTGGCGGAAAAAGCGCCTATTGCACCGATTTATCAGTACACCAACGGGCGTTTGATTAAACCGTGGCTGAAAGGTTATCCGATCAATAACCCTGAAGATGTTGCTTATAGCCGCACACTTTATATTCTGAAGCACTGATAAAAAAATCCCCTTACGTCACGGGAAGTAAGGGGAAACTCATTGGTTACGAAATGGTTCCTGTCTAAGCAGGAGTGGTGAAAATTTTACTTAGGGAATGTGAAGGGACAATGGAGGAAATAAGGAGACTTATTCTTATGCTTTCCCCTTACTTTTCAATAGAAAAGCCCGTTGTAATGAGCGGGTGAAAATACTGGAAACAATGTGAGCAGTATCGTACGGAATAATTGCGTGATTCACTCAGTTATTCGATATTGAGGAAGTTAATCTTAGCTATTTGCCTATCAACCCCATTATTTAATGGGAATATTTACGACTTGCTACCCCCGTTAAATGCCGCCTTTTTACGATTTCGGTCAAAAAACAAACAGTGCAATGTGATATAATGGTCAGGTTTTCACCACGAAAGAGGATGCTATGGAGACTGAATTAGACCCAACCACACTGGCAATTGAATTTCTGCGTCGCGACAAAGGCTCGCTGACACCGGCGGAATACTTAAAAAAACTCAAACAATTGCGCCTGGAGTTTGCGGATTTGCTGACGCTATCGCATAGCGAGCTGAAAGAAGAGATTGATTTTGCCTGGCGCTTGGGTATCCACTAACTCAGCAACATCGCGGTAATGCGCCCGCCAGACGGGCGCTTTTTTTTGCTTGTTATCATGCGGCAAACACCCGGTTTCGCCCATTGTTTTTCGCGAGGTATAAAGCCTCATCCACGCGTTTAAAGAGTGCATCCAGGCTCTCATCAGGCAGATGGTGCGCCACACCGATACTCACCGTAAAGCCAGGAAGATCCGCTATGTTGATACTGGCAACGGCCTGACGCACACGTTCCGCTACGTTTAGTGCCATATCTGCGGTGGTGTGCGGCAACAATAACAGGAACTCTTCGCCGCCCCAGCGGAAAACATAATCGCCTGCGCGACAGTTTGTCTCCAGCATTCGCGCCAGTTCAACCAGCACTTGGTCACCTTTTTGATGACCAAACTGATCATTGATAAGTTTGAAATGATCGGCGTCGACCAACAGTAAGCTGAAATCAAGCGCAGTCGGCAGAATGTGTTCCGTCAGATGATAAAACTGGCGGCGGTTCAGCAGGCCGGTGAGCGCGTCCCGATGCGCGGCGTACTCCAGTTCCTGCTCGAGCCGTTTTTGTTCGGTGATATCGTGAATAATGCACAGCATTAAACGCTTGCCATAGATCTCAATCGGCCCGGCGTAAGTTTGTACATGGCGGGTAGTACCGTCAGCAAGTTGATGAATAAAATTCAACGGCTTATGCCCGCCTGGCAGGTGTGAAATCTCTTGCATTACAGGTAATACGCTGCGCCCAAGCGTATTGATCTCCCAGGTGTGTTTCTGGCACATCTCTTCATGGTCATAACCGTAAAAACGCAACGCAGCGAGATTGGCATCGACAATCAACCCATCACGAATGGGATCGATGAGTAGCATTGGTGCGGATGTTGTGTAAAAGAAACGGGCATAAAAACCCTGTTTATGCGGGCGATAAGTTGGCGAGTGATGCGCTTTTAGCGCCGCAGCAGCGGCACCAGACACACCTTCAAACAACAGCACTTCACCGGCTTTTTCTAACGTGCGTAACACAACGCGACAACTGATGGTGGTCTCTTCACCATCCGGACAAACACTCCAGATTTCGACCACGTCTTCGTGGTTTTGCAGGCTGGGAAGGTACATGGCCAGGGTGAGTTGCGCATAAGCAGAATATTTTCCGTTACGCATCTCATTGAGTGAGCGTCCTGCGGCGATTTTTTGCGCTTGCGCATTCGCGAACAATAATGCTTCCGAGTCAGGAGCCACCACCCAAACCGGGGTGGAGAGAACATTCAACGCATCCAGGTGATGTTTAAGCATTACACTCCCCCTTAATCACGTATGTTGCAACGCAGTCACTGGTGACACATCAGCGGCAATTTAATGACTTTCTTGCAACATACATGAAAATTAGGGGGTTATGCGGGCTTTTTTTGTGACGAATCTGAACATTCCAACGATAAAGTGAATCTTTTTTGCTGTAGCAGCACAGCAACTTTATCGACGGGTAAAGGGCGGGCAAAAAGAAACCCTTGCAGGTAAGCACAGCCCATATTGGTCAGCAACGCCTGCTGCTCGGCCGTTTCGATACCTTCCGCCACGACATGCATATTCATCGAGTGTGCAATATCAATGATCGTGGAGACAATCTTAACGTTGCGGCTATTGTCGCGAATATCCTTCACAAAACTTCTGTCGATTTTAAGCTCTGTTGCCGGTAACCGTTTCAGCATCAGCATATTAGAGTAACCCGTGCCAAAATCATCAATGGCGACCGTGATACCCAGTTGCGCAAACTGGTTAAGCAATTGCACGCTACGCTCAAGGTTTTTCAGCGCAGTGTTTTCCGTGATTTCAAGTGTCAACTGCATTGGATCGATATGGTAGCGTTGCAGTGAGTCCGTGATTTGGTCGTAAATATCGTGCTGCTCAAACTGGCTGGGTGAAAGGTTGATAGAAAGCGTCAGGTATTGAAAACCCTGGTTGTTCCAGTGATGCAGTTGCTTGCATGCCGCATCAATAACCCAGCGTCCAACCGATATGATTAACCCGGTTTTCTCCAGCATGGGTAAAAAGGTTGCAGGC
Organism: Kosakonia quasisacchari; assembly: GCF_004331415.1. Lineage (GTDB taxonomy): Bacteria > Pseudomonadota > Gammaproteobacteria > Enterobacterales > Enterobacteriaceae > Kosakonia > Kosakonia quasisacchari. Next base: position 200,042 of record NZ_SJOP01000011.1, on the reverse strand, counting down.
AGCAAAACGCCCTGTGTCGGGTGACGCCAGCGCAGTAACGCTTCGAAACCCGCCAACTTGTGTTCTGGTGCGTGGTACTGCGGCTGGTACCAGAGTTCAAACTGGCCGCGTGGCAAAGCCTGCGATAAATCTTGTAAAAACAGCGGATCGTCGACAGTTTTCTGTGCCATGCCAGCATGAAACACAGCCCAACTGTTACGGCCTTCCTGTTTTACGCTGTACATTGCTGTGTCGGCCTTCAGTTTCAGTTCGTGCGCGGTATCGCCATGCTGAGGGTAGTAACTGATCCCGGCACTGAGTGAAACATTAATGACATGACTCAACTCGCAGAAAGGCTGTTGAAGGGTGACCACCATATGTTTTACCAGCGCCTCAACCTCGCCTTCGTCGGTATCCGGCACCAGCAGGGTAAATTCATCGCCGCCCAGTCGCGCCAGCGACATTTTCTCGCTTATACAAGCAGATAATCGCCCGGCAACCGCCACCAGCAACTGGTCGCCAATGTGATGTCCCCAGGCATCGTTGACCAGTTTAAAACGATCTAAATCCATATAAATCAGCGCAAAGGTGCTTCGCGTTTCCGAGGCCTTGCTAAGGCAGAGATCGAGGAGGTTATCGAGTTGGGATCGGTTTGCCAATCCGGTTAGCGGGTCGTAATAGGCCTGTTTCTCAAGTTGCTGATTAAGCTGGCGCAGGCTGTCAGTCAAACGTGATGTCCGCAGTTGGGAATCAATCATCGAAATAAAGAGCATGATGCCGAAAATCACCAGCGTTGTCGTGGCAACCCACAATGAAAGCCCCAACTCTCCGACACCGTGGCTCATTAGCGTCGTTGCATGGCTGCGTATCACAACGCCTGAGCCATCGCTGCTGAATGTGGCGGCACTCATTGCGGTGTAATGCATGGCACTGATAGAACCGCCCATCACCAGTGCCGCAAAGACGCGGTTAATGAAGACGCCGTGGGTATTTTGCCGCAGACTAAAGGCCAGCCAAAGAGCAACCCAGGCACTGATAAACGCAATTGCGACCGAAAGAGCAATCAGCGCAACGTTCCAGTAAATAGTGATAAAACCCATCATCGACGCCATACCCAGATAATGCATTGATACGACGCCGGTACCGAGCAGCACGGAAGCGAACAGTAAACGTTTTGTTGGGAGGGTTTTGCCCGCCACGGCAATATTGATAGCAAGGATGGATGTCAACATCGCGATAATAAATGAGAGGAGTGTCAGTTCTAAGTCGTAATGCATCATCACCGGCATTTTCATCGCCAGCATGCCGACATAATGCATCGACCAAATACCGATGCCCAGAGTAGCGCCACCCGAAAAACGCCAGAATATTGCGCTGCGCGGTTCAGACGTTGCCACTTTGCCTGCGCTATCCAGTGCAACAAATGAAGCAATGAAAGCGACCAGAAAAGAGATGCCGATCAAAATGGGGTCCCACGAAACATAGAGCATCATGCAATCCACACAGGCAAAAAAAGATGATAAGTAATCCTGGCACTAATTTTAGCAGCTAACCTAATGAATTTAATGGCTGCGCTGATTTTATTATTGCTAGGGCGAATAAACTAATAAGAACTCTTCATTTATTCATCGGCTAGCGCGGCAATAACTTAAATAAAGCGAATGTTTTAACATATAATAAATTTATCTTAAGCCGAAAGTATTATTTTTCATCGGCCTGTAACGCATCATTGCTTATATGATATATGTTAACGGTTTATTCCCTATTCTTAGTATGATTTTATAATGGAAACTGCATAATGGCATTCAGTATTCTCATTTGTTCCGACTTAAGTAAAATTGAAATTATTTAAAAGCAAACATTATTTGGCGCTAATTCCGCCGTGTAAAAGTGTATTCCGAATGCTATAAAGATCTTACCGTCCCCTATGTTCAGATGGGTTTCACCATGCTAAGACATATTAGTGTAAGAACATTTATTGTTTTATATCTTCTGGTTTCTTTTATTATTCTGGATATATTGGTGATCATTGTCTCAAAAAATACTGTTTTATTTGCCACGACAAGTGTTGTTTCTCTCACATCATTGACGCTTATCTGGCTTTATATGACGAAATATTTAGTGATGCCAATAAACACGGTTAAAAAAAGCATAGAAGAAGTCACATCGGGAAACCTTTCTATCGTTATTCCTGAGTTTGGTAATAATTGCGCGGGTCGGTTAATTCCAGGTATTAACAGCTTGTCTGCCAGCATCGCTGGCCTGGTAAAAGAAATTCGCGCGTCTTCTGATACCGCGTTGGAGCTTTCGGCGCAACTGGCCTCGCGCAGTGCCGATCTATCCGTTAAAACTGAAGAGCAATCCGCTGCGCTGGTGCAAACCGCATCCAGTATGGAGCAGATGGCTTCCAGTACGAAAAACAATGCCGACAATACCCGCCTCGCAAGTACCCGTGCAAAAGATGCCACAGCCTGCGCGCAAAAAGGGGGGAATTTAATGGGAAAGGTCGCGAAAAATATGCAATCGATTACCGATTGTGCCGATCAGATGACCGACATTATCTCTATCATTGATGGCATTGCTTTCCAGACAAATATTCTGGCGCTTAATGCAGCAGTAGAAGCGGCGCGGGCCGGGGATCATGGCAAAGGTTTTTCCGTCGTGGCGAGTGAAGTGCGCAGTCTCGCACATCGCAGTGCGGAGGCGGCGAAAAGCATTAAATCGCTGATTGCTGTTACCACCGATAATGTTAATCAGGGTGCCACAGTCGTCAGCGAAGCCGAGCAGAACATGCACGATATTGTTTCTGGTGCGAGTGTCGTGAGTAAGTTAATGGATGAAATCGCCGTCACCACGCTGCAGCAGGAAAAGGGGATTTCACAGATCACTATCGCGCTGGCGGAGCTGGAAAAAGTGACGCAAAGTAACGTCACCGTGGTGGATGAACTGGCGGGCTCGTCAGATGTTTTACAACACCAGGTCGAAGGCCTGCTGCAACGTATTGGCAAATTCCGACTGGCGGCGGTGAAAGTGCAGGGTGAGATGTTGCCAGCAAACGTATCTCCTCCTCGTATCAACGCTGCACTGCTGGGCAAGCAGGAAAATTACTGGCACTCATTCTAATTCTGACCATTCACATAAAGGCCCGGGAATCCGGGCCTTATTTTTTTGCATTGTTCGTTAATTTGTTAATAAATTCAGCGCGATGATTGCTTAACGTTGCCATATGGCTAGACTTGCCAAAACACCATGCGGATTGTGGAGGTCCTGTGGAAGCAATTAAAGGAACGGATATGCACGTTCCGGATGCGGTATTTGCCTGGTTGTTGGATGGAAAAGGCGGCGTTAAACCGCTGGAAGATAATGATGTTATTAGCGCGAGCACCCCGTGCTGGGTGCACCTGAATTATACCAACCCGGAGAGCGCCCAGTGGCTGGAAACCACGCCGGTGTTGCCGAATAGTGTGCGCACGGCGCTGTCTGGGGAGAGCATGCGCCCCAGGGTAAGCCGCATGGGCGAGGGGACATTAATTACGTTGCGCTGCATTAATGGCAGCACGGACGAGCGGCCGGATCAACTGGTGGCGGTGCGCGTCTATATGGACGAGCGCATGATTGTGTCGACACGCCAGCGCAAAGTACTGGCACTGGACGATGTGGTCAGCGATCTGGAAGAGGGCGCCGGTCCAGCGGATTGTGGTGGCTGGCTGGTGGATGTGTGCGATGCGCTGACCGATCACGCCAGCGAGTTTATTGAGTCGCTGCATGACCGGATTATTGACCTTGAAGATAATCTGCTCGATCAACAAATTCCGCCGCGCGGTATCCTGGCGCTGCTGCGTAAACAATTAATTGTGATGCGCCGCTATATGGCCCCGCAGCGGGATGTGTTTGCCCGTCTGGCCAGCGAACGTTTACCGTGGATGAGTGATGATCAGCGTCGGCGCATGCAGGATATTGCCGATCGCCTTGGTCGCGGTCTCGATGAGATTGATGCCTGTATCGCTCGTACCGGTGTGATGACCGATGAAATCACCCAAGTGATGCAGGAGTCGCTGGCGCGGCGAACTTACACCATGTCTCTGATGGCAATGGTCTTTCTGCCGAGTACTTTTTTAACCGGGCTGTTTGGCGTCAATCTTGGCGGTATTCCCGGCGGCGGTTGGCATTTTGGCTTTGCGCTGTTTTGCATCATGTTGGTGGTGCTGATCGGCGGTGTTACCTGGTGGTTGCATCGTAGTAACTGGCTGTAAAATTTCACTTTTTTAACAAAAATTGAACATAAAAACGCCATATAAATTGAGCGAGGTCAATAAACGGTCTACCTATTCAGGGCAATATTCATCTCGCAGGTGAATGCAACGTCAAGCGATGGGCGTTGCGCTCCATATTGTCTTACTTCCTTTTTTGAATTACTGCATAGCACAATTGATTCGTACGACGCCGACTTAATAGTCGGCTTTTTTTTGCCTCCTGACTCTCGCCGTCTACCCTTAACGAGAAGCCCACAAAAGGAGGCAATGATGAACGCACTCTATTTTTCTTCCCCACAGTTGAGCGATCCGGTGCCAACGGATCCGGTTCCTATTCCCGATCCGATTCCACGTCCACAACCGATGCCGGACCCGCCACCGGATGAAGAACCGATTAAAATGTCGCGTTATAAAGGCAGATCTGAGAGGATACGCGCCTGCTAAACGTAAGCCTTTTTATCGCGAGAAAACATTGTGACCGCTTTTTCAACCCTGAATACTTTGCCCGCAGCCCAGATCGAAAACCTCAACGAACTGGGCTATCTCACCATGACGCCCGTCCAGGCGGCGGCGCTGCCCGCTATTCTTGCTGGTAAGGATGTCCGGGTACAGGCGAAAACCGGTAGCGGTAAAACAGCGGCATTTGGCTTAGGGCTGTTGCAGCACATTGATGCCAGCCGTTTTCAAACGCAGTCACTCATTTTATGCCCAACCCGCGAGCTGGCAGATCAGGTCGCTAACGAGCTGCGTCGCCTGGCTCGTTATATGCCGAACATCAAAATATTGACTCTGTGCGGTGGGCAGCCTTTCGGTGCGCAGCGAGACTCGTTACAGCACGCGCCGCATATTATTGTTGCCACGCCAGGCCGTCTGCTGGATCACCTGCAAAAAAGCACCGTTTCTCTCGATAACTTGCAAACGCTGGTGATGGATGAAGCGGATCGTATGCTGGATATGGGCTTCAGCGATGCGATAGATGATGTCATCGCGTTTGCCCCGGCTTCACGCCAGACGTTGCTGTTTTCTGCGACCTGGCCGGAAGCCATTGCCGCCATTAGCGGTCGTGTGCAGCGCAATCCAGAAACCATTGAAATCGATACCGTTGATGCGCTGCCCGCAGTAGAACAGCAATTTTTCGAAGTTTCCCGCAGCGGTAAAGCCAGTTTGCTGCAAAAGCTGCTGAGCGAACATCGCCCGGCATCCTGTGTTGTATTCTGCAACACCAAAAAGGATTGCCAGGAAGTGTGCGATGCACTGAACGCTGCCGGGCAGGATGCACTGGCGCTGCATGGCGATCTTGAGCAGCGCGATCGCGATCAGACGCTGGTGCGTTTCGCCAACGGTAGCGCCCGTGTGCTGGTTGCCACAGATGTTGCTGCGCGTGGGCTGGATATCAAATCACTGGAGCTGGTGGTGAACTACGAGCTGGCGTGGGATCCGGAAGTTCACGTACACCGTATCGGTCGCACCGCGCGAGCGGGTAACAGCGGTCTGGCCATCAGTTTCTGTGCGCCGGAAGAGGCGCAGCGCGCTAATATTTTGGCCGAAATGCTGCAACTGAAGCTGAACTGGCTGAATCCACCCGCTAACGTCAAGGTCGTTCCGCTGGAAGCTGAAATGGCAACGTTGTGCATTGATGGCGGCAAGAAGGCCAAAATGCGTGCCGGGGATGTGCTCGGGGCGTTAACGGGCGAAATGGGGCTGGATGGCGCGGATATCGGCAAAATTACTCTCCACCCGGCGCACGTTTACGTGGCTGTGCGTCAAAGCGTGGCGCGTCAGGCGTTGAAGCAATTGCAGAACGGGAAAATCAAGGGCAAGACCTGCCGCGTACGGTTGCTGAAATAAGGCAAAAAGCCTCTCTGGCACACCAGAGAGGCACAACCTTATTTCACTTCAATTACGTTGAGGCGCAGCTCATCCAGTTGCGAATCATCGTCTTCCGGCTGCCAGCTCGCAGGTTGTAGCGGGATCTCTTCCCGATCAAAAGCCAGATCACCGCCGTTCACAACTTCAGAACCGTGGGTGATGCCTTTAAAGTCGAATAAATTAATATCGCTCAGGTGCGAAGGCACGACGTTTTGCATCGCGGTGAACATGGTTTCGATGCGCCCAGGATAGCGTTTGTCCCAGTCACGCAGCATATCGGCAATAACCTGGCGTTGCAGGTTCGGCTGGGAGCCGCACAGATTGCACGGAATGATAGGGAACCCTTTGGCTTCTGAAAAACGCTCAATATCTTTTTCGCGACAGTAAGCCAGCGGACGAATCACGATGTGCTTCCCGTCGTCGCTCATCAGTTTTGGCGGCATTCCTTTCATTTTCCCGCCGTAGAACATGTTCAAAAACAGCGTTTGCAGGATGTCGTCGCGGTGGTGACCAAGGGCGATTTTTGTCGCACCCAGTTCAGTGGCCGTGCGGTAAAGGATTCCGCGACGTAAGCGTGAGCAGAGCGAACAAGTGGTTTTGCCTTCCGGGATCTTCTCTTTAACGATACCGTACGTGTTTTCTTCTACAATTTTGTATTCCACACCCAGCGTATCCAGATACTGCGGCAGAATATGTTCCGGGAAACCCGGCTGCTTCTGGTCGAGGTTAACCGCCACCAGCGAAAAGTTGACCGGCGCGCTCTGTTGCAGGTTGCGCAAAATTTCCAGCATGGTGTAACTGTCTTTGCCGCCGGAAAGGCAAACCATAATGCGATCGCCTTCTTCAATCATGTTGAAGTCAGCAATGGCTTCGCCCACGTTACGACGCAGACGCTTTTGCAGTTTGTTGAGGTTGTACTGTTCTTTCTTTGTGATCTCTTGCTTTTCAATCATTATTTTGTCTCTGGAAGCATCAGGGCACCGCCGGGGCAAACCACATCATAAAACGGCAACTGTTGATTAGCATGCCTCTCTGATCCTGGTTCATTTCCTCAAGCCATGCACCGTAAATTTCGTAAACCCTTTTGCCCCTTTCATGCACATTGGCTGGCGATGAAAACGGGCGAATGCCGGCAGGCAAAAGTCTGTCGCGTATGGTACGGATTCCGGCGGCGAATGCCAGCACGTTTTACGGCTGACACCAATCGCGGCAATAAATGAAATGGTCTTCGTTCACCTTTTTTCAGGTGCGGTATAAAACATATTCATCAATACAGGAGTAAGATCATTTTCGCCAGGATGTGTAATTAGTTTGTGAAGAAACAAGCTGTTATCTGATCATCAAAGGGAGGTAAAAGTGATAAGAGCAATGATTGTTCGCTTAGGACTGTTAATTCTTTTCTTTTTTTCTTTTCAATTGCATGCAAAAGAAGACACCGGAATGAAACTGGAGCGCGTCGTGATTGTTAGCCGTCACGGAGTCCGCGCGCCAACCAAGTTCACGCCACAAATGCGTGAAGTGACACCTTTTCAGTGGCCCCAGTGGGATGTGCCGCTGGGATGGCTCACGCCGCGCGGAGGACAGTTTATTGCGGCATTGGGGCATTACCAACGTCTGCGACTGATAGAGACGGGGTTGCTGGAAAATAAAACGTGCCCGGATACGGGGCGAGTGGCGGTGATTGCCGATACCAATCAAAGAACCCGCAAAACAGGTGAGGCATTCCTCGCGGGGCTGGCACCTGAATGTCATCTTCCTGTGCATTATCAGCACGAAAAATCGACGTCGGACCCACTTTTTAACCCGATAAAAACGGGTAAATGTACGTTTAACACTTCTGCGGTGAAAGAGGCGATTTTAACGAAGGCGGGAGGAAATATTGAGCAATACACGCAGAGATATCAGCCTGCTTTTCAGGCTCTGGAGCGCGTTTTAAATTTTCCTGACTCAGCGAAATGCAAATCGGCCGGGGAAAACCATGTGTGTTCACTCACCAACGATATTCCCACCAAACTTAACATCAAGCCTGATAACGTCTCCTTGCCTGGCGCGTGGGGGCTGTCTTCCACGCTCACAGAAATCTTCCTCCTCCAGCAAGCGCAAGGGATGACGGACGTGGCATGGGGAAGGATCGCAGGCGACAAAGAATGGCAATCGTTATTAAGCCTGCATAATGCCCAGTTTGATCTTTTACAAAGAACACCTGAAGTGGCGCGGAGCAGGGCGACACCCTTACTTGATTTAATACGCACGGCATTGATCACCAACGGGTCTGATCAGAATCACTACGGCATCACACTTCCTGTTTCTTTACTGTTTATTGCCGGACATGATACCAATCTTGCCAATCTCAGCGGCGCGCTAGATCTTAACTGGTCGCTGCCATCACAACCCGATAATACCCCGCCGGGGGGAGAGTTGGTTTTCGAACGCTGGAAGCGGGTAAGCGACAATACGGACTGGGTTAAGGTTTCGTTCGTTTATCAGACCCTGCAGGAGATGAGAGAGATGCGGTCTTTCTCGCTGGATAACCCGCCGGGTCGAGTGGATCTTGTGCTCAAGGCGTGCAGTGAGACGAATGCACAAGGAATGTGTTCCTTAAACAGTTTCGCAAAGCTGATTGAAGCGGTACGCGTTGCTGATTGCGGCTTATGAAACACGGCGTTTCGGCAGGAAAGTGAATCTCGCCAGTCGCTCCGAAATCCTGTGCCCCGAACATTGAAAAAGGATCGAGGCACAGGCGATTAGGGCGAAATATGCCATTGGGTTTGTTGTCTTTAGCGAAAAACCGAAGGCTCAGCGCCATAGCGTTTGCTGAACTGACGGCTGAAACTGGCGACCGATGCATAGCCAACACGCGCGGCAACGGATTTTATCGGTATCCGGGTTGTCATCAGTAACTGAAGTGCATCGGCAATCCTCGCATCGGTAATCACCGCGCTTAGCGTGGTATTTTCCGCCGCAAGACGGCGACGAAGCGTGGCGCCGCTAATATTGAGCCGCTCTTCAATCTCATCGGTACACCAGTGATGTGCCGGGTCACTGCTTACCATTTTGCGTATCGTCATCGCTATGTCCGGCGGCTGAAGACGCAGCAATCCGTGATGTCCCATCTCAAACAAGCTGAGCACAATTTCGAGCATCGTATGTATTGAGAGTGTTCGGTTTCCAGCCCGCAGTGCGGCGACCCAGCGGGTCATCGGGGCGATAAATTTTGCCAGCGGTTCAGCGGCGATATTCCCCGGGGTTGCCGGAGGTAAGACGCGCAGTATCAGCCGAGCGGCCTCCAGTTGCTCCTCTGCCAGTAACACCGTCAGTGCGAGAAACTCACCACTGCTGGGATCGGGCGTACACTCAATATCGATGCTACGGGCGTTGGGAAATACCAGCATTTCGCCGGGCGATACGCAGAGCCACTGATTCTGCTCGCGGTAACGAAACGTGCCTCGCAGGGGAAATGAGAACGTCGCGCCTTCGACCTGAAACTTGTTAACCTGCCAGCTTTGCATGGCGCGCAGGCAACAGCAGGGAAAAGTCTGTTCGGAACAAACCAGATCCAACAGCGCGTTGAGCAGGGTTTCTGTTGCGCGCGCATCAATGTGTAAAGCGGGGTTTATCATCTCGACCTTCTTTGCCATCCCGGTTCGGCAGGAACACTCGATTAACTTCATGCGAGATAATTCACATAGCGTAATGCAACGCGTAGCGTTGACCGCTACGGCTGAGTTTTGCCGTGGTCGGGAAGTTGAAGTGCATACCACAAATAGAAATATTGTCCGTCGCGACGCGATCCAGCAGGGCGCTGCGCGTTTTTGCCGCCAGCACCGGGTCGCGGTCATAGGCAATCGAGACGTCAGGCCGGGCTATCTGGATATGCGGGAAATGGACAATATCTCCCCAGATAAGCAGAGCGTCTTTTTCATTGCCAAGCAGAAAACCGCTGTGGCCTGGGGTATGGCCAAAAAGCGGCACCGCCTGAATACCGGGCAGAATATCCTCTTGTTTGAAGGTCACCAGCCTGTCGTCGTAAGCGCTGAACGCATTCCTCGCGATGTCGCACGAGCGTTGGAAGCTCTCCGGTGCGCTGGCATACAGCGTTTCATCACGCCAGAAAGCGAGCTCTTTCTCATGCACGAACAGACGCTGCACATTATTGAATAGCGGGGTCTGTCGCGGGTCGGCAAGACCGCCAACATGATCCCGGTGTCCGTGGGTCAACAAAATCGTGTCGATCCTGAGCGGGTCAATGCCCGCTGCGGCAAGGGCAGCAGGTAACTCGCCGCTTGCTCCGTCAGGCGTACCGGTTCCGCTATCGATAAGAATGGTGTGTCCGGCGGTTTCGACCACGCAGGCGTTAATATTCATGCGCGGCAGGGGCGAAACGCCATTGGCGGTCAGTAACGCTTCGGCATGGCCGGTTTCAATGCCGTTCAATAGCGCAAAAGAACCTTCAAGGTAACCGTCACTCAGTATCGTGACGGTGATATCTTGCAATTGCAGGCGTTTGATTGCAGGTGTTTGCTCGAGAGTCCGGGACGTCATCATAATCCTCGCTTCGTTTTCATCACATTCCGTTGAATGTCGAATACAGCGTAACGAAAAAGCGTGTGCCTATTTGTTCAATGCGGTGCGTTTTGCGCTCATTGTGTGTGGGCCGCGAGTACGACGTTACTCGTCCAGCGCCTGAAAAGAATACTCTTTTTCCACCCGGCAAATGCGGGTAGTGAACGAGTGATACCACTTTTCGCGCCCGGTTTTCTGCGCAATGAGATGTTCGGCATTCATCTTCCAGTTTTTGATGGCATCAAGCGATGTCCAGTAAGAGACGGTAATGCCAACCTCTTCACGGGCGGAATCCACGCCCAGAAAACCGGGTTGGTTAACCGCCAGCGCCATCATGCGATCGGACATAGCGCCGTAGCCATCATCAACAGCGGTGCGCACGGAGGTGAAAATCACTGCGTAATACGGTGTGGGGTGGTTAAGTGCTGACATTGTGGTTCCTGATGTGGGTTATCTGATCTCCATCCTGACAGGAATTTAACGCAGCGATAGCTACCTGTTCAGGCGACTTTTTTTTCCGGATATTTGCCTTTTACCACGCCATCATAAAAACGACCTTTGGAAACAACGGTAAGAAACAGGGAAAAGATGCGTTCCGGCACGCCCTGATATTGGTAGATGCTTTTATCGTGAAAAGAGATTTCCAGCGTGCGAGTGCGTTCGTCATAACCGACAGAAGCGATGCGTGATGAGGTAACTGAGTGATGATGCATAAATTCGCTCCTTGCCGTTCGGGCTGAAACCGTGATTATCAGCTAGCTTCCTGCGGGTGTCATGCGAAATAGGTGCGTTAAAAAAGCCACCGGCGCTAACCGGTGGCTTTTTCGGCGGCTGGCTTATTCCGCGGTGTTTTTCTCTGCTTTACCGGCCAACTGGGCCAGGAAGTCGTAGCGTTTTTGCAAGTCGGCGGCGGCATCTTTCCACAACTGTTCCGCTACCTCCGGCTGCTGCGCGTTCAGGCGACGGAAGCGCTGCTCATTAAGCAGGGTTTCTGCCAGCGCATCTGACGGCGGCCGGGAGTCCAGTGCCAGCGGAATTTTGCCTTCTTCCTCACGGCGCGGGTCGTAGCGATACAGCGGCCAGAAGCCGGTCGCGGTGAGCTGGCGCATCTGGTCGTGGCTCAGCGCCAAATCATAGCCGTGCTCTTCGCAGGGGCTGTAAGCAATAATCAGCGACGGGCCGGGGTAAGCTTCTGCTTCCTGAATGGCTTTCACCGTCTGGTTGAGCTGCGCGCCCAGCGAAATCTGTGCGACGTAGACGTGGCCGTACATCATCATGCTAACGCCCAGATCTTTGCGTGCCTTACGTTTGCCATGCTCGCCAAACTTAGTCACCGCACCCAGTGGTGTGGCTTTCGAGGCCTGTCCACCGGTGTTGGAGTAGCACTGGGTATCGAGCACCAGAATATTGACATTCTCGGTCAGGCTCAGCACATGATCGAGGCCGCCAAAGCCAATATCGTACGCCCAGCCGTCACCGCCAATCAGCCAAATCGATTTTTCGACCAGCGCATCGGCATCGGTCAACAGTTGCTGCGCACCTTCCACGGATGCCAGCGCGGTACGCAGTTCTGCCACCTGTGTGCGACGCGCTTCCGGGGTCGCTTCCGCATGTAAAGCCGCATTCAGTTCCGCCGGAATATGCTCAGCAAATTGATCAACCAGCCGCATAACGCGCTGGCGGTGTTGATCCACGCTTAAGCGGAACCCAAGACCGAACTCGGCGTTATCTTCAAATAGTGAGTTCGCCCACGCCGGCCCGCGTCCGTTTTCATCAGTGGTGTAAGGCGTCGAGGGCAGGTTACCGCCATAAATCGATGAACAACCGGTGGCATTGGCGATCATCATCCGGTCGCCATACAACTGCGTCAGCAGTTTGATATATGGCGTTTCACCACAGCCGGAGCAAGCCCCGGAATACTCAAACAGCGGCGTAATCAGCTGTGAGGTACGAATGTCGATGCGCTCCAGTTTACTGCGGTCGATCTCCGGCAGATCGAGGAAGAAATTGTAATTCACTTTCTCTTCTTCAACGTGTTCAAGGCGCGACATCATATTGATAGCCTTGATATCCGGGGTCTGGCGATCTTTTGCCGGGCAAACTTCCACGCACAGGTTACAGCCGGTGCAATCTTCCGGCGCAACTTGCAGCACATATTTCTGCCCGCGCATATCGCGGGATTTCACATCCAGCGAGTGCAGGCTCGACGGTGCGTTTTCCATCTCTTGCGGCGAGACCACTTTGGCGCGGATCGCCGAGTGCGGGCAGGCGGCAACGCAGTGGTTACACTGGGTACAGAGATCTTCTTTCCAGATAGGGATCTCTTCCGCGATATTGCGTTTCTCCCAGCGCGTGGTGCCAACCGGCCAGGTACCGTCCGGTGGCAGCGCGGAGACGGGCAATGCATCGCCAAGGCCTGCCAGCATCGCTGCTGTCACGGTTTTCACGAAATCAGGTGCAGAATCAGAGACCACCGGCGGGCGATGGGCACTTTGCGGATTAACCGCTTCCAGCGGCACTTCAAACAGCGATTCGCGGGCCATTGCCAGCGCCTGCCAGTTACGCTCCACCAGTTCCTGGCCTTTACTGCTGTAGCTTTTGGCAATCGCGCCTTGCAGTTCAGCCAGCGCGCTGTCGCCCGGCAGAATATGGGTGAGATGGAAGAACGCCATCTGCATAACGGTGTTAATGCGGGCGGCAAGACCGCATTCGCGCGCGATTTTCGCCGCGTTAATCACATAGAGGCGGGCTTTTTTCTGGTTTAACACCGCCTGTACTTCCTGCGGCAAACGTGACCAGACTTCGTCGGCGCTGTAGGGGGTGTTCAGCAGGAAAATACCGCCCGGTTTCAGACGCTCGGCCATCGGGTACTTATCGATAAACTGCAACTGATGGCAGCCGACAAAATCCGCCTGCGATACCAGATAAGCTGAGTTGATCGGTTTTTCACTGACGCGCAAATGCGAGACCGTCAGGCCGCCCGCTTTTTTCGAATCATAAACAAAATAGCCCTGCGCATACCATGGCGTAGAGTTACCGATAATTTTGATATTGTTCTTGGTCGCCGAGACGCTACCGTCGCTGCCTAGCCCATAAAACAGTGCTTCTAGTTTGGCATGTGACGGCAGGGTGTTTTCCGGTAGCGGCAGAGAAAGGTTGGTCACATCGTCGTAAATACCGACGGTAAAACGCGGTTTGGGTTTCGCCGCGCGCAGTTCGTTAAAAATGGCCAGCACACACTCGGGGCCAAACTCTTTTGACGAAAGACCGTAACGCCCGCCAATTACGCGCGGCAGCGTTTCCCGCTCGCCGTTATTAAACGCTTCAGCCAGGGCGGTCATCACATCCAGATAAAGCGGTTCGGCCTGTGCGCCAGGTTCTTTGGTGCGATCCAGTACGGCAACGGTTTTCGCGCTTTCCGGCAACACGGACAACAGATGCGCTGCGCTGAACGGGCGATAGAGGCGCACTTTCAACACGCCGACTTTTTCGCCACGCGTCAGCAGCTCATCGATCACTTCTTCGCATGTGCCGATTGCCGATCCCATCAGCACGATCACACGGTCGGCTTGCGGGTGGCCATAGTATTCAAAAGGTTTGTACTGCCGCCCGGTGGCGGTGGCGAAATCGTCCATCGCCTGCTCAACGTGCGTGTACACCGCGTTGTACCACGGGTTGGTGGCTTCGCGAGACTGGAAATAGGTGTCCGGGTTGGCAGAAGTGCCGCGGATCACCGGATGTTCCGGATTAAGTGCGCGGGCACGATGTGCATCAATTTCCGCTTGAGGAAGCAAACTACGGATGGTGTCATCTGCCAGCGGCACGATTTTGTTGATTTCGTGCGAGGTGCGAAAACCATCAAAGAAATGAATGAATGGCACCCGGCTTTTCAGTGTCGCCATGTGCGAAATCAGCGCGAAATCTTGCGCTTCCTGCACACTACCGGCAGCGAGCATGGCGCAACCCGTCTGGCGAACCGCCATGACGTCGGAGTGATCGCCAAAAATAGAGAGCGCATGGGTGGCAACGGTGCGCGCAGCAACGTGCAGAACAAACGGCGTCAATTGACCCGCCAGCTTGTAAAGCGTTGGGATCATCAGCAGTAAACCCTGCGATGAGGTAAACGAGGTTGAGAGCGCGCCGGTCTGCAATGCGCCGTGTACGGCGGCAATCGCGCCCGCTTCCGACTGCATTTCCACAACCCGCGGCGTGTCGCCCCAGATGTTTTTCAGGCCGTTTCCGGCCCAGGCATCTGCCTGTTCAGCCATCGTCGAGCTGGGGGTAATGGGGTATATGGCGATAACTTCACTGGTGCGGAAGGCGACTGAAGCGACCGCGCCATTACCGTCAATAGTAATCATATGGCACCCTTGCATTGCTCAATAGGAGAGGCTTGTGTAACAGCGACAAGCCCTGTAATTATCCTCTTATTTTAGCAAACCAACGCGCGCGCAATTTTCGCTTTTGTGTCCTGAGGTATAACGGGAATCAATGAATTGCGATTTAACGGTGGGGGATTACCCGTTCTTATGGCGCTGGTGCAGAACATTTCCTGCTACCCTCATGATGGGATGCACTGACACACGGAGAAAATACCAACAACAAGTGTGCCGGGGGATTGGGAGGGAATAGCGCGCTGTTTGATCAGAGGATAGTCATGTTTCCTTAACAAACAGACACTTGCAATAATGCTATCATTGGTCGCTGCGTTTGCATGGAGTGAATAAGGTTTTTAATTAAAGGTTCTTGTACCTTTTACCGTGTGTTTCTTGATAATTGAGATTTACAGTTACAGTCGTTCTTGTGAAGAGGTCGTAGCGGGTAAAAATAAGATGAAAAAAGAAATATTTTTTGCGGCAAGTTTTATTACTGTGGTTTTTTTTGCGATTTCTATCACGCTGATTGTTCAGATCTTGAGTACAAGAACCCATACGCTAAATGAACTTAATACGAATATATCCAACTTAAGTCATACTCTCGATACGTATTCAGAGGGGATTGTTCGGCAAAGCGAGATGTTGATAAAGAATGTTTCTGACGTAACGGAAATGTATGGCATGAATTCCGAACAGTTAGCCAGCATTAAGAAAATACTCGCTGACCAGAAACAGCTTCTCACCCAGTTGAATAACATCATTATTTATGATGAGAAAGGGAATAAAATTATTGCGTTGCAGGAAAATTTTTCAGGCAGCAGCAATAGCTCCGACAGATTTTTCTTTATGCACCATCGGGATAATAATTCGAAAAATATCTTTATTGGTCCCCCTGTTGTGAGCAGAACAAACGGCCAGTGGGTGATAACCGTTAGCCGAAGACTGGAAGATAAAGCGGGGAATTTTAAGGGCGTTGCAGTGTTGACGCTGAACATTGCCACTTTCTTGCAAACCTATGGAAAGTTGGACATCGGAAAACAAGGCGCGATAGCGTTAACGAGTGATTCTGGAATATTACTTATACGCTATCCTTTTGATGAAAAATATATTGGTAGGGAAATTTCGGATTCACCATTGTTTACGGATTATCTAAAAAGGAAAGATTCTGGAATCGCAACCTCTGTTTCGCGTTTCGATAAAATAGCGCGTATTTATTCGTTTCAAAAAAATAAACGTTATGGTCTGGTTACAACCGTTGCCGTTAGCATGGATGAAGCTATGGCTTCCTGGCGTCGCCAGTCTGAAGTCCTTGCTATTGTCATTCTGTTTCTTATCGGTTGTGTCAGTTTTTCCAGCTATTATCTTATGCGTGATGTGCGCAACCGTGCCCGGATTAATAAAGAGCTGTCGGCAGCAAAAGAATCTCTGGCGTCTGCGAATGCCGAGTTGCAAGTGATGGCCGAGGAAGACTCCTTAACCGGGCTTGCGAATCGGCGCAAATTCGATGAGGCTTTATTGGCAGAAGTCGCAAAATGTGCCAGCAACAAACAGCAGATTGCACTGTTATTAATCGATGTCGATTATTTTAAAAAATATAATGATAGCTACGGGCATATTGCCGGTGATGCGTGTTTAAAAATAGTCGCCGAAAATTTAAAAGAAACCATTAATGAAACGTCTTTTCTGGCCGCCAGATATGGCGGAGAAGAGTTTGTTGTCATTCTGCCTGAAACGGATGCGATATCCGCTGAGAATATTGCCAGAAAGATAGGTCGTAATATCAAGCTCGAGAATATTCTCCACCAGCAAAGCCCGCTTGGCGTCGTGAGTGTGAGCATTGGTGTTGCCGCCGGATCTGCTGCCTCATTGAAGGGGAAAGAGGCGGCGCTCATCGAGTTTGCTGATGAGGCGCTTTACGCGGCGAAATATTCAGGTCGCGACTGCGTTGTCACCTCAGAACGTGAATTCGTGTGATGTGAGCACTGAATACGCAAACCGTCTGCTGCAGCAGGCCTCGACAACCACAACGCTGTGCACTTGAGCAAGACTGAGTTGATGCACTCATGAATTCCTGCTGACGATGAATTGTGTTCACTCGCCCACAAAAAAGCGCAAAAAAATGTTTCTAACACGCATAAAGATGCTTTTCAGCTCTCGACGTATTGCGCCGGGCTGCCTATGATGCTTGGGTTTCGCTTTTTTTAATTATCCTGAGGACACAGGAGCAGGGGGAGAGAAATGCGCGCAGCGTTTTTAGTAGGATGTGCCGCTTTATTATTATCGGCATGCAGCAGTGATGAACCCGTTCAGCAAGCGACCGCGGCACACGTTGCGCCGGGGCTTAAAGCCGCGATGTCAAATGGTGGTCAGGCGAATTGCGCGATGATTGGTGGCTCGTTGTCAGCTGCCCGGCAACTCGATGGCTCAATGGTAGGAATGTGTGCCTTGCCAAATGGCAAGCGCTGCAGTGAACAGTCACTTGCCACCGGAAGCTGCGGCAGTTACTGAGCGTTCGCCGCGCGCGTGTAAATCAGGGTTTGCTTCACCGTCGCCAGCGTCAGCTGGTTGTCAGTAAGATCAACCTGCGCCCCTTCGCTGAGCATCGCATTAATGGTGTGATCCAGTTCGTTACGCTGCGGGTCAGGGCAGAGCATCATGGTCATGCCCATCTGTTTGACGGTCAATGTGCCGTCAGAGAGTTTTCCTTGGCCCATAAAGCCGTTACACATTTTGCCGGATACGCGCAGGTCTTTATCAAAACGGATTTCCGGCGCCGGGCCATTACCCTGCACGGCCTGACCGTTTACGGTGGTCAGCACAAATCGCTGGTCTGCCAGTTGCTGTGGTTTCAATGTGTCGGTGCGGGAACTCACGCAGCCAGAAAGCACTACGCTCAACGCAACCAAAGTCATAATTTTCTTCATCTCTTCCTCTAAGGGGTTTTCCATTACGTGGGGGATTCTAACAGGCTGAGCCTGGGCGTCATCGGGGTTTGTCCGAAAGGGTTCCCCGCGCAGGCAGGGGAACCCCCGGACATTCAGAGCGCGTTAGGGCAGGCTTCACCGTCGCGTAACTGGCGCAAGTTTTCCAGCGTTGTTTCGGAAATGCTGATCAACGCCTCGGCCGTCAGGAATGCCTGGTGGCCGGTAAACAGTACGTTGTGGCAGGCTGATAAGCGACGGAACACATCGTCCTGAATAACGTCGTTGGATTTATCTTCAAAGAACAAATCGCGTTCATTTTCATATACATCCATTCCCAGCGCGCCGATCTTTTGCGTTTTCAGTGCTTCTATGGCGGCTTGCGAATCGACTAATCCGCCGCGGCTGGTGTTGATGATCATCACGCCATCTTTCATCTGATCAAAAGCGTCGCGGTTAAGCAGGTGGAAATTTTCTGGCGTGAGCGGGCAGTGCAGGGAGATGACATCCGCCTGCGAAAACAGCGTCGGTAGATCAACATACTCCACGCCAAGCTCCAGTGCGGCTGCGCTCGGATACGGGTCGAACGCCAGCAGGCGCATGCCAAACCCTTTCAGAATACGCAGCGCGGCAACGCCAATCTTACCGGTGCCGATCACGCCCGCTGTTTTACCGTACATGGTGAAACCGGTCAGCCCTTCCAGGGAAAAGTTAGCATCGCGGGTACGCTGATACGCGCGGTGAATGCGACGGTTCAGCGTCATCATCATGCCAATAGCATGCTCCGCCACCGCTTCCGGTGAATAGGCCGGAACGCGTACTACCTGCAAACCCAGCTCTTTTGCTGCCTCGAGATCGACGTTGTTGAACCCGGCACAGCGCAGGGCAATAAATTTCACCCCGAGTTTTTTCAACTCTTCCAGTACCGGGCGGCTACCATCGTCGTTAACAAAAATACAGACCGCTTCACAGCCGTTAGCCGTTTTGGCAGTCTTTTCGGTCAACAGAAAGTCGAAAAATTCAAGATCGTAGCCATATTTCTCGTTTACCTGCTGCAAATACTTTTTATCGTATTGCTTTGTGCTGTATATCGCGAGTTTCATAAGACTTTCTCCAATGGTTTCTGCCCGTATTATCACGTTTTAAAATTATTATGTAAACATTCAAATTTAATTGATGTTCATGGGCGCGGTGAATGCTTCCAGTTTCAGTATATCTGCTGTGGTCCGCCTATTAGCGCAATTGTTTTAAAGCACTGCGCGTGCCCCAGATAATAGCCGTCGCTGCAATAACCCCGATGAGCCATGGAATTTTGGAGTCGTGAAAGTAATTAGCACTGAGGTAATCGCTGAAGGTAAAGCAGGTGAAAACGGTGGTTCCGCTAAGCCAGCCGCGAATCAAAGAGCCTTTAGTGAACATACGCTGAATCCATAAATTAATGATATTAAAACACTATTTTCTGTAACTACTGAAAATGCAATCGCCAGACTATGATTAAGACGGCACGTGCCTTCAAAGGGGCGCTCAAACATGCCACAATAACCGCCAGAACCGGCTTAATCATATGCAAAATCAGGATATTAGCTACCCATGAAGGGTAAATACAAAGCCGCCATCGCACTGGTGTTACTGTTCATTCTGCTGCCGCTTACGCTGCTGCTGACGCTCGCGCAGTGGGTGCCGACGCTGGCGGGGATCTGGCTGCCGGTCGGCACGCGTATCGCCATGGACGAGAGCCCACGATTTACCCGACATGCGTTACAAATCCCCGATCTGCGCTATCTGGTCGGTGATTGCCAGCTGGCGTCATTACAGAACGCCGAACTCACACACCCCAGCCGTTGGCAGCTTCATATTGGCGCGCTGGATATTAACACCGCCTGTCTTAATAAACTGCCACAAAGTGAAACTGTTTCTACCGCGCCGCGAACGCTGGCCGAATGGCAAGCCATGCTTCCTTATAGCTGGCTGACGGTGGAGCGTTTTACGGTTTCGCCATGGAAAACGTGGGCCGGTAAATTATCGCTGTCGTTGACACCGGATCTTCAGCAACTCACTTATTCTGGCGAGCGCGTTGAACTCAGCGCCCGTTTGCGCGGGCAGGCGCTGACTGTTAGCCGTATGGCGCTACGTCTCGTTGATGACCAGCCGCCGTTTACGCTCGGCGGTGAATTTACCCTGCCGGAAGTTCCAAACGGCGTACCCGTCAATGGACATATGGAAAGCACCTTAACCCTGTCGCAGCAACCAGGCGTGGTGGATGTTGATCTCGACTGGCGTGATAACGAAGGGCAACTGGTAGTCATGGCGCGGGATCAGGGCGATCCACTGCTCGATCTGCCATGGCAGCTTACGCCCGAACAATTGACCATCAGCGATGGACGCTGGAGCTGGCCTTATCAGGGTTTTCCGCTTAGCGGTCGTGTTGGCTTGAAAGTGGATAACTGGCAACAGGGGCTGGAAAAGGCGCAATTCAGTGGCCGCTTAAACGTACTGACGCAGGGCGACGCCGGGAAAGGCAATGCGGTGCTGACCATTGGCCCTGGCCGTCTTGGTATCGATAATAACGATATGCCGCTGCAATTGACCGGAGAAGCAAAGCAGGGCGATCTGGTGTTTTATGCGGTGCTTCCCGCCCATCTGAGCGGCAGTGCTGACGATCCGCAACTGGCCTTTACGCCGGGTGCGCTGCTGCGTTCGCGCGGGCGGGTGATTGATTCGTTAAACATTGATGAAGTGCGCTGGCCGCTGGCGGGCGTCAAGCTGACTCAGCGCGGTATTGATGGGCGTTTACAGGCCATTCTTCGCGCACATGAAAATGCGATGGGAGATTTCAGCCTGCACCTTGATGGCCTGGCTCAGGATTTTCTGCCGGATAACGGCCTGTGGCGCTGGCGCTACTGGGGCGATGGCAATTTCACACCGATGAATGCGCGCTGGGATGTTGCGGGGCGCGGTGAATGGAATAACAACACCATTACGCTGACCGATCTCTCGACTGGCTTTAATCAGTTGCAATATGGCGCGATGCACATGGCTGCACCACGGTTAGTGCTGGATGCGCCAGTAAAATGGGTGCGTGATGCGGCAAACCCGCAATTCACCGGCGCACTGACGTTGGATGCCGGGCAAACCACCTTCAATGCGGGAAGTGTATTACCGCCGTCGACGTTGAAATTCAGCGTGAACGGCGACGACCCAACCCTGTTCCAGTTTAAAGGTGCGTTGCAAGCCGACACGATTGGCCCGGTGCAGGTCAATGGCCGTTGGGATGGTGAGCGTCTGCGTGGGCAGGCCTGGTGGCCGCGTCAGGCGCTGTCGGTATTTCAGCCGCTTATTCCACCGGACCTGAAAATGAAACTGCTTGATGGCGCACTGTATGCGCAGGTCGCCTTTTCCGCCGCAGCGGATCAAGGTTTTGAAGCAGGTGGCCACGGTGTGCTAAAAAGCGGCAGTGTCTGGACGCCGGACAACCAAATTCGCGGCGTCGACTTTGTGTTGCCATTCCGCTACCGCGAAGGGCGCTGGCAGTTGGGTACCCGCAGGCCGGTTTCGCTGCGCATTGGTGAGATAACGAACCAGGTGACGGCGAAAAACTTCACCGCAGATTTACAGGGTGCGTGGCCGTGGAGCGAGGACAATCCGCTCGTTTTAAGCGATGTCAGCGTCGATGTGCTGGGCGGGAAAGTGACTATGCAACAGTTACGTATGCCGCAGCACGACCCGGCGCTGCTGCGTCTGAAGCACATTTCCGCCAGCGAGTTGATAAGCGCGGTGAATCCGAAGCAGTTCGCGCTTTCCGGGCCGTTTGACGGCGCGCTGCCACTGTGGCTGGATAACCCGCAATGGATCATTAAAGATGGCTGGTTGCATAACCCCGGGCCGATGACGCTGCGGATCGATAAAGATACCGCCGATGCGGTGGTGAAAGACAACATGGCGGCGGGCGCGGCGATTAACTGGCTGCGCTATATGGAAATTTCCCGCTCATGGACGAAGATCAATCTGGATAATCTGGGTCTGTTGACGTTGCAGGCGACCCTGCGCGGCACCAGTTTTGTTGATGGCAAAAGCAGTACCGTGAATTTGAACTATACCCATGAGGAGAATGTATTCACTTTATGGCGCAGTTTACGTTTTGGCGACAATTTGCAGTCATGGCTTGAGCAACACGCGGCGCTACCGCAAGCCCGCTGCGCGAAGGGCGAAGAGTGTGAGGATAAAAAATGAAAACCCTGAAAGCCGTGCCCGTATTGATGGCGACAATGTTGCTGGCCGCTTGCACGCCGCGCATTGAAGTGGCGGCGCCGAAAGAGCCGATCACCATCAATATGAATGTGAAGATTGAGCATGAAATTCACATCAAAGTGGATAAAGACGTAGAAACCCTGCTGAAAACCCGCAGCGACTTGTTCTGAGGCGATGATGAAAAAACGTGTCATAAGCGCGCTGCTGGCCGTTGGCCTTTTCAGCGCAACCGCTCAGGCGCTGACGCTTGATGAGGCCCGCAGTCAGGGGCGCGTAGGCGAAACGCTCAATGGCTATGTCGCGCCGATAAGCCAGGATAAAGAGACGCTGGCGCTGGTTGATCGCATTAATAAAGCGCGGACCGAGAGCTACCAACAGTTAGCCGATCGCAATAACATCGCCGTTGATGATGTTGCCAAAATGGCCGGGCAGAAACTGGTGGAACGCGCGAAGCCTGGCGATTATGTGCAGGGCATTAATGGTAAATGGCTGAAGAAACAGTAAGCGGCGCGTTGTTTTCATGGCCAATGTGCTGGTGCAACCACGGCAGGTATCTTCAGCCCGGCAGATCGGTCAAAGGTCTCAACCACAGAACAACAACCAAAGAGAACATTGCGGAAAGCGAATAGCGGGAGGAGCGGGGAAAAGAACCCTCCCACCACGCGGTGAGAGGGGGAGATCTTAGGCGGCTACCAGGCTATCGATGGCTGCTTTTGCGTCGGTCTGCGCTTTGGTCGCCACTTCCGGGCCGTAAGCGATGCCTTCTGCGAAGACAAAGTTCACATCGGTAATGCCGATAAAGCCCAGGAACAATTTCAGGTACGGCGCAACCAGATCGGATGGGCTGTCTTTATGGATACCGCCACGGCTTGAAACCACGACAACGCGTTTACCTTTCACCAGACCTTCCGGACCGGCTTCGGTATAACGGAACGTAACGCCAGCACGCGCCACCAGGTCGAAGTAGTTTTTCAGCTGCGTCGGGATGTTGAAGTTGTACATCGGGGCGTTAATGACGATCACGTCATGTGCTTGCAGCTCAGCGATCAGCTCGTCGGAGAGTGCCAGCGCTTCCTGCTGACGCGGTGTCAGCGGTGCATCGCTCGGGCGCAGCGCGCCAACCAGTTCACCATCCAGCACCGGGATTGGGTTAGCGGCCAGGTCACGAACGGTAATGTGATCCGCCGCGTGTTTTTCGCGCCACTGTTCAACGAAATAATCGGCCAACTGACCAGACTGTGAGTACCCTGCCAGAATACTGGATTTAAGAACGAGAACTTTGCTCATTGGGTGTTTCCTTTATTTATATTGTATTTGCAATGGGTTGCCCCGTGACGTTATGACACTCTATTCACAAATTCACGACATGAATAGCGCAATATATCGAATCCTATGTTCGAATTTCTTGAACAAGAAAAGGGTTACATCGATGTGCTATCCTACTGCGATTGCGAACTTAAGATGTTTCCAGGCAGTGCTCTGCCCCATAACGCTATGACAGAACAACAGAAATTGACGATTACCGATCTTAGTGCGCAGCTCAATACCCTGATGCTACGCGATCAACAACGCTTCGCCCGCCGCCTGCATGGCAGCAAGAAAGTTAAAAATCCTGAATCTCAGCAAGCGCTGTTGCAGAAGCTGGCGCAAGAGATAAGCGAAGCCGCCGGAAAAGTGGCGCAGCGCGAAGCTGCACGCCCGACCATTGATTACCCGGACAACTTGCCGGTCAGTCAGAAAAAACAGGCGATCCTCGAAGCCATCCGCGATAACCAGGTGGTGATTGTGGCGGGGGAAACCGGCTCCGGTAAAACCACCCAGTTACCGAAAATTTGCATGGAACTGGGGCGCGGCATCAAAGGGTTGATCGGCCATACCCAGCCGCGTCGCCTGGCGGCGCGTACCGTTGCCAACCGTATTGCCGAAGAGCTGAAAACTGAGCCTGGCGGCTGCATCGGCTATAAAGTGCGTTTCAGCGATCATGTCAGCGACAACACCATGGTCAAGCTGATGACCGACGGTATTCTGCTGGCGGAAATCCAGCAGGATCGATTGTTGATGCAATACGACACCATCATTATCGATGAGGCGCACGAACGTAGCCTGAACATCGATTTTCTGCTGGGTTACCTGCGTGAATTACTGCCGCGTCGCCCGGATCTGAAAATCATCATCACGTCCGCCACCATCGATCCGCAACGTTTCTCGCGCCATTTCAATAACGCGCCGATTATCGAAGTGTCCGGGCGCACCTACCCGGTAGAAGTGCGCTACCGGCCGATTGTCGAGGAAGCGGATGACACGGAACGCGACCAGTTACAGGCGATTTTCGATGCGGTGGATGAGCTTGGCCGCGAAAGCGCAGGCGATATTCTGATTTTCATGAGCGGCGAGCGGGAAATCCGTGACACCGCCGATGCACTGAGTAAGCGCGATCTGCGCCACACGGAAATTCTGCCGCTGTATGCGCGTTTATCAAACAGTGAACAGAACCGTGTATTCCAGCCGCACGGCGGGCGGCGCATCGTGCTGGCGACCAACGTGGCGGAAACCTCGCTGACCGTACCGGGCATCAAATATGTGATTGATCCCGGCACGGCGCGCATCAGTCGCTACAGCTATCGCACCAAAGTGCAGCGTTTGCCGATTGAACCGGTTTCGCAGGCGTCCGCCAACCAGCGTAAAGGGCGCTGCGGCCGCGTGTCGGAAGGGATCTGTATTCGCCTCTATTCGGAAGATGATTTCCTGTCACGCCCGGAATTTACCGATCCGGAAATTCTGCGTACCAACCTGGCGTCAGTCATTCTGCAAATGACGGCGTTAGGGCTCGGCGATATCGCTGCCTTCCCGTTTGTTGAAGCGCCGGATAAACGCAATATTCAGGACGGTGTGCGCCTGCTGGAAGAGTTGGGCGCGATCACCACCGACGAGCAACAGACGGCGTATAAACTGACGCCGCTGGGTCGCCAGCTATCGCAACTGCCGGTCGATCCGCGCCTGGCGCGTATGGTGCTGGAAGCGCAAAAACATGGTTGTGTGCGCGAAGCGATGATCATTACGTCGGCGCTATCGATTCAGGATCCGCGCGAACGACCGCTAGATAAAAAGCAGGCCTCGGACGAGAAGCATCAACGCTTCCATGATAAAGAGTCGGACTTCCTCGCGTTTGTGAATCTATGGAATTACCTGGGCGAGCAGCAAAAAGCGCTCTCGTCTAACCAGTTCCGCCGTCAGTGTCGGGTGGATTACCTGAACTATTTGCGCGTGCGTGAATGGCAGGATATCTACACCCAACTGCGCCAGGTGGTGAAAGAGTTGGGGATCCCGGTCAATAGCGAGCCTGCGGAATATCGCGAAATTCATATTGCGCTGTTAACCGGTTTGCTGTCGCACATAGGTATGAAAGACGCCGACAAACAGGAATTTACCGGCGCGCGTAATGCCCGTTTTTCCATCTTTCCTGGCTCGGGTTTATTCAAAAAACCGCCGAAATGGACAATGGTTGCAGAACTGGTGGAAACCAGCCGCTTGTGGGGGCGCATCGCCGCACGCATTGATCCGGAGTGGGTTGAACCGGTAGCGCAGCACCTGATTAAACGTTCGTACAGTGAACCGCACTGGGAGCGTGCGCAGGGCGCGGTGATGGCAACGGAAAAAGTGACCGTCTACGGTCTGCCGATCGTTGCGGCGCGTAAGGTGAACTACAGCCAGATCGACCCGGCGCTGTGTCGTGAGCTCTTTATCCGCCACGCGCTGGTCGAAGGTGACTGGCAAACTCGCCATGTTTTCTTTCGCGACAACCTGAAACTGCGCGCGGAAGTGGAGGAACTGGAGCACAAATCCCGTCGCCGCGACATTTTGGTGGACGACGAAACGCTGTTTGAGTTTTATGACCAGCGCATCAGCCACGAGGTGATTTCTGCTCGCCATTTCGACAGCTGGTGGAAAAAGGCCAGCCACGAAACCCCCGATCTGCTCAATTTCGAAAAGAGCATGTTGATCAAAGAGGGCGCAGAAGGGGTCAGTAAGCTTGATTACCCCAACTTCTGGCATCAGGGCAACCTGAAGCTACGCCTGAGTTACCAGTTTGAACCGGGCGCGGATGCCGATGGCGTAACGGTGCATATTCCACTGCCGTTATTAAACCAAGTCGAAGAGAGCGGATTTGAGTGGCAAATTCCCGGCCTGCGCCGCGAGCTGGTGATCGCGCTGATCAAATCGTTGCCGAAACCGACGCGGCGCAACTTTGTACCCGCGCCGAACTACGCCGAAGCGTTTCTGGGCCGCGTCACGCCGCTGGAGCTGCCGTTGCTGGACGCGCTGGAGCGCGAGCTGCGCCGAATGACCGGTGTCACCGTCGACCGTGACGACTGGCACTGGGATCAGGTGCCCGATCACCTGAAAATCAGCTTCCGTGTGGTTGATGACAAGAACAAGAAGCTGCTCGAAGGACGTTCGCTGAGCGAACTGAAAGAGCGCCTGAAGGGCAAAGTGCAGGAAACGCTCTCCGCGGTGGCTGATGACGGCATCGAACAGAGCGGGTTGCATATCTGGAGTTTTGGCCAACTTCCGGAAAGTTACGAGCAAAAACGCGGTAATTACAAAGTGAAAGCCTGGCCTGCGTTGGTCGATGAACGTGACAGCGTCGCGATCAAACTGTTTGATAACCCGCTGGAGCAGCAACAGGCAATGTGGCGCGGTATTCGCCGTCTGCTGTTGCTAAACATTCCGTCGCCAATTAAATATCTGCACGAAAAATTGCCGAACAAAGCCAAGCTTGGGCTCTATTTCAACCCGTACGGCAAGGTGCTGGATCTGATTGATGACTGCATTTCCTGCGGCGTAGACAAACTGATTGATGAAGCGGGCGGTCCGGTGTGGACGGAAGAGAATTTCGCCGCGTTGCATGAAAAAGTGCGCGCCGAGCTGAACGAAACGGTGGTAGAGATCGCCAAACAGGTCGAACAGATCCTGACGGCGGTGTTCAATATCAACAAGCGGCTGAAAGGGCGCGTTGATATGACCATGGCGCTCGGGCTGTCGGACATCAAAACGCAGATGAGCGGGCTGGTGTATCGCGGGTTTGTTACCGGCAATGGTTTCCGCCGTCTCGGCGACACGTTGCGTTATCTGCAAGCGATAGAGAAGCGGCTGGAGAAGCTGGCTGTCGATCCGCATCGCGATCGCGCACAGATGCTGAAAGTGGATCAGACGCAACAGGCGTGGCAGCAGTGGCTCAATAAACTGCCGCCGGCGCGCCGGGAAGATGAGGATGTAAAAGCGATCCGCTGGATGATTGAAGAACTACGCGTGAGCTACTTTGCGCAGCAGTTGGGTACGCCGTACCCGATCTCCGATAAGCGTATCCTGCAGGCGATGGAGCAGATTAGCGCCTGATGATCGTAGGCTGCCCGGTGGCGCGACGCTTGCCGGGCAAAACCCTCACTTAACCCTCTGTCGGTTAATCGAATTTCGCCATCTGCTCATGCTCGCCGCGACAACTCCTACGCATTCACCCAGGCAAGCGTAAAGCCATCCCAGCCTTTGACGCCCACCGTTTGCATCGCGGTGGCCGTCAGGCGCGGATCGGCACCTATCATCTCAATGAATTTCCGCACACCCTGTACGCTGGCATCGGTAGTCGTCGGGTTAGTCACTTCACCGTCGCGCACCACATTATCGCCAATAATCAGTGTGCCAGGGTGAGCATAGTGCATCGCCCATTTCAGGTAGTTCGGGTTATTGGGTTTGTCGGCGTCAATAAAAATCAGATCGAACGGCGGGCGTTCGCCAAGGTTTTCCAGCGTCTGGAGCGCCGGGCCTTCGGCGACGGTGACCAGATGCGCCACGCCGGCAACGTGCAGGTTTTCGCGCGCTATCGCTGCGTGTAGCGGATCGGCTTCCAGCGTTAGCAACTCGCCGCCGGTTGGCAGCTCGCGCGCCATCCAAAGCGTGCTGTAACCACCCAGCGTGCCGATTTCAAGAATGCGCTTCGCCCGTGTCATGCGCACAAACAAGGCCAGTAATTGCCCCTGCGTAGGTGAAACATCAATGGCCGGAAGCCCAGCGCGCTGGTTATTTGCCAGCACTTGCGTCAGGATCTCATCTTCCGGAATCAACTGTTTTTCTAAGTATTCATCAACCGCGGACCACTTCTGCTGCATAGCATCACTCCTGGTTTATCAGAAACTTAATTTAGCCCGGACCAGCCGCCTCCCAGCGCGCGATAGAGATCCACCTGCGCCAGTAACAGATTGTTTTTTACCTGTACCGCGCTCAGTTGAGCGGAAAACAGCGTGCGCTGGGCGTCCAGCACGTCCAGATAAGAGGAATAACCGTTGTGATAACGGTTTTGCGCAATGCGTAACGTCTCTTGCGCCACATCGACTTGCCCGGCAAGTTCGGCGAGTTGCTCGCCCAGGCGTGTGATGGCATCGAGGCTATCGTTCACCTCTTTGAAAGCGTTGCGCACGGTTTTTTCATAGGTGTAGAGCGCCTGATTGCGCTGCGACGTGGAGACATCAACCTGCGCATTGAGCGCCTGGCGGTTGAGCAACGGTGCAAGAATACTGCCGCCAACACTCCACAACCGCAGCGGGTTATCGAGCAGACCGGGCAGCGTATCGTCCTGCATGCTGCCGGTTGCCGTCAGGTTAATCGACGGCAGTAATTTCGCCTGCGACGCGGCCAGCGTTTCATCGGCGGCAACCAACTGGCGCTGCGCCTGCACAATGTCCGGCCGACGGTTGAGCAAACTCGACGGTAACTGAGAGGGTAATTTCAGCGGGGTTAACGCCGCAAATTCGCCACGATTAACCGCGCCCGGATTATTACCCAGCAGCACACTCAACGCATTTTCCTGCTGGCTTATCTGATGTTGCAGTACCGGGATCTGCGCGCGCGTGCTGCGCAACTCTGAATCCGATTGCATCAACTCCAGTCGGGAAGTATAGCCCGTCTCAAACTGGCTGCGGGCAAGTTTGAGCGCATCTTCCCGCGCTTTCAGCGTGGATTGCGTGACCTGTAACTGCGCATCCAGCGACAGTAACGTGAGGTAGCCGGAAGCGACGTTGGTCGCCACCGTCAGATCGGCCGCTACAGCCGCCGCTTTCTGTGCCTCAAGCGAGGCGTCTGCCGCGCGAGACGCGCTGCGGCTGGCCCCCCAGATATCCACGTTGTAACTGGCTGTCAGATTACCTTTGTATAAGGTGCTGTGAATGGGCAAACCCGTTGCGGCTGACTGAGAACGTGCGCGGGTGCCGGAAATGCCCGCGTCCAGCTCGGGGAACAGAGCACTGTCGGCGGCATAAACCCGCGCCTGATATTCATTGACCCGTTCGCGGGCAATCAGCACGTCGCTGTTGTGGCGCAGCGCCTGATCGACATAACGGTTCAACTGGCTGTCGTGAAAGTTGCGCCACCAGACGCTATCCGTTTTGCTGACCGGGCCCGCCTCACTGCGCCAGGCTGCCGGGATTTGCAGCGACGGTTGAGCTTGCTGGACATCGGCGGACTGGCAACCCGCAAGGGTAAGACTTAACGCGGTAACGCAGAGATGCCGCTTCATTGCTCTGCCTCCCGCGTATCAATATGCACCTGCACCGACATCCCAGGGCGCAATCTTGCCAGCTCGTCGGGTTTTGCCTCCACCTGGATGCGCACCGGAATACGTTGGGCGATTTTGACAAAGTTACCGGTGGCGTTATCCGGGCTGATGGCGCTGAACTCCACGCCGGTGGCCGGCGAGATACTCTCTACGCGCCCGTGGTAGCTGCGCCCGTTAAGCGCATCAACGGTAAAACGCACCGCTTGTCCGACTACCACATCCGCCAGTTGCGTCTCTTTCAGGTTGGCAATTACCCAGCGCTGCGATGGCACCAGCGAGGTCAGGTGTGTTCCGGCGGTGACATACGCGCCAAGGCGCACGCTGATTTGCCCCAGTTGCCCATCGCGAGGCGCGACGATGCGGGTGTTTTGCAGATCAATTTGCGCCAGTTCAAGCGCGGCTTTGGCATTTTCCACATCCGCCTGCAATGAACCCCGGTTCACCACGGTGGTTTGCAGATCCTGACGCGACATCTCAAGCGTCGCTTGTGCCTGAGCAATATTGGCGGTGTTCTGCGCGGCAGTGGCGAGTGCGGCGTCGCGTTCACGGATGGAGAGCGAACCGTCTGCCGTCAGCGCTTTAACGCGTTTTAAATCCGCTTGAGATTTCAGATCCTGCGCTTTCGCGCTGGCGAGCGCCGCTTCATTACGGGCAATCACTGCCTGTGCGCTTTTACGCTGCTGGAGGTTGTTATCCAACGCGGCCAGCTTCATCGACAGTGTGGCTTTCGCCTGGTCGACTCGCTGGCGGTAAATTCGGTCATCGATCTGCATAATCAGATCGCCTTTTTTCACCACCGTGAAATCCTGCACCGGCACTTCAGTGATATAACCGTTCACCTGTGGGCTGATAAAGGTCGTCTGGCCGCGCACATAGGCGTTATCGGTAAATTGTGTATGGCGCGTAAACGGCGGTAACTGCCAGGCGTAAAGGATCACCAGTACGCCGACCAGGCCAATCGCGGCGGCGGAGAAAAGAGAAACCACACGTAAATTGCTGCGGGTATTGGCCCGCTCTTTGGCGGCATCCTGCTGGCTCATAGACACTCCAGTAACATTATTATTTGCTCCCAGTGGCCCGCTTCAACACAAGGCGGGCAGTAATGCGCAGGCGCAACAAGCGCCATAAAATCCAAATCAGCGTGGCGGCGGCAATACTGGCCGTCAGCAGATAAGTATCGTTGTAAGCCAGAATATTCGCTTCCAGCGTCGACAACGTTTGCAGTTGCGTCACTGCTTGCGTACTCAGCAATGAACTGTCGCCTAGCTGGCTTTGAAACATCTGGCTGTAATACTGCAATCGCTCATTGACCAGCGGGTTTAAGGTGGTGAGCTGATCCGCTAACAAGCTGGAGTGGTACTTTTCCCGCCAGGTCTGAAAAGTGCCGAGAATAGCAGAACCCAGCAACCCGCCGAGATTCTGGCTCATGCCAAACAACACCGAGAAACTGACCAGGTTGCGCGGCTCTGCCACCACGCCACCAATCCCCGCCAGCATCGCTGGCGCGATAAAAAATGCACTGGCAAAACCGAGCAAAAACTGGCTTAGCATCAACTGGTTGGGCCGCGTCAAACTGGTGGACTGGCTATCCAGCAGCGAGGCAATAATCATCAGCACCAGCGAGGTAACAATTGGCCATGCCAGCCGCTGGGGTTTAATTGTCAGGCAACTGGCAGTAATACCGCAGATAATGCCCACCAGGATCGACCACGCGAGGCTGGTCATTTGCTCGTTTTGCAGGCCGACATATTGCAGCCAGCCAAACACGCCGGTGTTCTGTTCGGCGAGCACAATGCGGATCAGCAGCATAATCAGCCCAAGGCGCACAATGCTGCCGCTGGAGAGCCAGCGCGTATTGAGCAGCGGGTTAGCGCGGTTGTGCTCAAAGGCAATTGCCGAGACGATCAGCACCACTGCGCCTGCCAGCGACCAGCCAATCCAGGGCGCTTCAAACCACCAGTCGAGCCGACCCAGTGACAGAACAGCACACAGCAGGGCCATGCCTGGCGCGAGCAGGAAGAAGGTAATGAAATCTTTCTTTTCAAACACTTTTTTGCGATCGCCCGGCGGCAATTTTAAGGCGATCACGCAACCGAGAGAGAGCAGCGCCAGCCCAAGCTCAAACAGATACAGGCCGCGCCACTCGTCCAGTTGTAGCAGTTCGGTGGAGAAGAGGCGAGCAATCGGAATGGCCAACGTTGAGCCGGTAATACCAATGGTTAGCGCTTTTAAGCGATGCTTCGCCGGCCAGGCCTGGATTTGATAATAAATACCGAGCGAACTGAGCGCTGCCGCCACCATGCCGTGCGCGGCGCGGACAAACAGGGCTGAGCTGAGATCATTAATAAATAAATGGAAGAACGTCACCAGCACATACAGCACCAGAAACCCTTCAGTAAACGCGCGCAGACCGTATTGCTGGCGAAACTTTACCAGCAGCAGGTTAATCGACATGTTGGTCATCACGTACACGGCGGGCAGCCAGGCGATTTCTGTTGACCAGGCAGCAAACGTGCCTTGCAGGTTTTGCAGGTTGGCCGTCACCATTGCATTGCCGAGCGCACCGGTCATGCACACCAGCAAGCCAACGACACCATAGGCGATGCGGCGCGGGGTACTGTGATAGGGGGTGGAAGGCGAACCCAGCAGCAACGGTTTTTCATGCGGCTGCCATTCGCGTGGCGTGTACGGATCGCTTTTCGGCAAACGCATTACATTTTCCCAGCCTGGTATAAGCGTGACAGTTCGCGACGGTATTTCGTGCGCGGATGAAGGTGTAGGAAACAGCAATTACCCATATAAAACAAAGGTTATAGATGTAAATAGTTAGTGGGCTAACGATTCTACTTGTGGCGCTAAAGGCAATGCAAGCGCATAAGAAAAATATAGGTTACTGACAATAAGTGATCTGCTTTATTGTTAAAAATAAACTTGCTACAGGTGACAACGTCACAATGCCTGCCATAACCGTTATGCTTACCCATGTATCCGATCCTGAGTGTCAGCAGCTTCAGGACGCGCTTTCTGATTACCTTCAACAACTTACAGGTAGTAGCGGTAGAGCTTCGTTTGATGCCTCAACCTTAGGCGAGCGGGGCTTCTTTTTGCTGGCACGAAAAAACGCAGTGGCCGTCGGCTGTGTCGCGATTCGTGAATTGTCTGCCGGGATCGGTGAAATCAAACGCATGTATACGCGCCCCGGCACGCGTGGTGTAGGCGCGCATTTACTCCGCGCACTGGAACACCATGCACGCGAACGCGGTTTTCAGGCACTGTGGCTGGAGACGCGACAAATCAATCAGCGTGCCGTTGATTTCTATCAGCGCAATGGCTTTCGGATCCGTGAAAACTACGGCAACTATATTGGCCGGCCGGAAGCGGTATGTTTCGAGA
The DNA here is from genome assembly GCF_004331415.1 of Kosakonia quasisacchari. Classification (GTDB taxonomy): domain Bacteria; phylum Pseudomonadota; class Gammaproteobacteria; order Enterobacterales; family Enterobacteriaceae; genus Kosakonia; species Kosakonia quasisacchari. The sequence goes on along the minus strand of NZ_SJOP01000011.1, from coordinate 166,834 downwards.
AAGCGTTGTAGCCTGCACGCTGTGACGATGAGGTATGTCGTTAGCGCTGAGCTTCCCTCGGGCAATAGAAGCGCCGAAACATGGATCCTGTGCCGTTTTTGTATCCCAAAGTTCATTAACGGACACTGTTACAAAGCGCGAGAACGGCGGGGTAAGGTACCGCGGTATAGGGTATTTCGGCTTATTACAAAAATGGGTACGGAAACTTACCTGAACCGCTGTGAATGGGATTCGGAGTGATCCTCTGTTCAGCCAGTGTCGTCGCGCTAGGCTGTAAACTAAAGCGAAGGAGGTTCTATGCTGATGACGACTTTTCCTACCTTAACTGAGCGCTCGCTGGCGGCGGTCAACACGTTGGGTGCGTGGCTGGCGCAAAATGATTTTGTCGGTAAGCCCACGCCCGTGCGGGCAGATGTGGTCATTCTGGCTGGTAATGCCGTCATTCCGACTATTGATGCCGCCTGCGCGCTGGCGGCGGCGCAGCAAACGCCGCTTCTGATAAGCGGCGGCGTAGGGCATTCCACCACGTTTCTTTATTCCGCTATCGCCCGGCACCCACGTTATAACGTCGTGCGTACCACCGGGCGCGGTGAAGCGGCTATTCTGGCCGATATTGCACGGCAATTCTGGCAGATTGATGAGAAACAGATCCTCGTTGAGGACAAATCCACTAACTGTGGCGAGAACGCCAGGTTCAGTATCGATATGCTGATGACGCAGGGAGTAAAACCCAAAACCGTAATGGTGGTGCAGGATCCCACTATGCAGCGGCGCACAATGGCGACTTTTGCCCGCCTCAGCCAGCAGTGTCGCGATGCGCCGCACTGGATGAGCTGGCCGGGTTTTATCCCGCAATTAACCAACACGTCTGAAGGGCTGGCATTCCAGCCCCAACAGCAAGGTTTATGGCCAGTTGAGCGTTATTTGTCGTTGTTGCTGGGGGAAGTGCCGCGCCTGCGCGATGACGACAATGGCTACGGGCCAAACGGTCGGGATTTTATCATTCACGTTGATTTTCCTCAGGAAGTCGAAACTGCCTGGCAAGTCTTGAAGGCAGACACAACCCTTGCTGCTGCACTGGGCAGCCGCTTTTTGTAACCCCGATGCCCGTTTGCGCAGACGCCGCCGCAAACGGGCATTTCCTCCGCTGTACTTGCCATTGCTTTGTTGCTTTTTCGCGCTTCTTTTATGCGTTCTCTCACAAAAGCGGCCCCTGTCTATGGGAAAAGTGTCGCGCGCAGATAGATTTTTAACAATGACTTTACTTGTTAAAAACAATGTTATTACAGGAGCGAGGCATGACAGCACCGGTACAGCACCCTATGTTTATCGATGGTCAATTCGTGAGCTGGCAAGGTGATACGTGGTTGGATGTCATCAACCCGGCAACCGAAGAAATTCTGGCACGCATTCCCGATGGCACAGCAGACGATGCACGGAAGGCCATTGATGCCGCCGAGCGCGCGCAGCCGGGCTGGGAAGCGCTGCCCGCTATTGAGCGCGCGGGCTGGTTACGCAAAATCGCGGCGGGTATTCGTGAAAACGCGCGTGAGATTAGCGCGCTGATTGTCGCCGAAGGGGGAAAAATCCAGCAACTGGCCGAGGTGGAAGTGTCTTTTACCGCCGATTACATCGACTATATGGCCGAGTGGGCGCGGCGCTATGAGGGCGAAATCCTGCAAAGCGACCGTCCGGGCGAAAATATCTTCGTGTTTAAACGCCCGCTGGGTGTCACCACTGGCATTTTGCCGTGGAATTTCCCGTTCTTCCTGATTGCCCGCAAAATGGCACCCGCGCTGATTACTGGCAACACAATCGTGATTAAACCAAGCGAGTTCACGCCGAACAACGCATTAGCCTTCGCGAAAATCGTCCATGATGTCGGCTTACCAAAAGGCGTCTTTAATCTGGTGCTTGGGCGTGGGGAAACCGTCGGCCAGGAGCTGGCGGGAAACCCGAAAGTGGCGATGGTCAGCATGACTGGCAGCGTTGGCGCGGGCGAGAAAATCATGGCGGCAGCGGCGAAAAACATCACCAAAGTGTGCCTGGAACTGGGTGGTAAAGCGCCAGCGATTGTCTTTGATGATGCCGACCTGGAGCTGGCCGTGAAAGCGATTGTCGATTCCCGCGTCATCAACACCGGGCAGGTGTGTAACTGCGCTGAACGCGTGTATGTGCAAAAAGGGATTTATGACCGTTTTGTCAATCGTCTTGGTGAAGCAATGAAAGTGGTACAGTTTGGCGATCCGACGCAGCGTAACGATATTGCGATGGGGCCGCTTATCAGTGCAGCGGCGCTGCAACGTGTTGAAGAGAAGGTCGAACGCGCCGTGTCAGAAGGGGCGCGCGTGGTGCTGGGCGGTAAAGCGGTCACTGGCAAAGGTTATTTTTACCCCCCGACGCTGCTGCTTGATGTGCGCCAGGAGATGGCCATTATGCATGAAGAAACATTTGGCCCGGTGTTGCCGGTGGTGGCGTTCGACACGCTGGAAGAGGCGCTGGCAATGGCGAACGACAGTGATTATGGTCTGACATCGTCCGTCTATACCCGCGATCTGACTACAGCGATGAAAGCAGTGCGTGGCCTGAAATTTGGTGAAACTTATGTTAACCGCGAGAACTTTGAAGCGATGCAGGGTTTCCATGCGGGCTGGCGCAAATCGGGCATCGGTGGGGCGGATGGTCGCCACGGTCTTAACGAGTATCTGCAAACGCAAATGGTCTATCTACAATCCTGATTTACATGGCCCCCGCTTACTGGCGGGGGCACGTTTCATACTTTGGTTGCTATCCACGCCATCATCAGTTCCGGCCATATTGCCGCCGGTAAACCCAGCGCATCGCGAATGCCAAAACCGTGTTTCCCCTGCTCGAACAGATGCATTTCAACCGGCACGCCAAGGCGGCGCAGGGCGTTAAACATGACCACACTGTTTTCCACTTTGACTGCCGGGTCATCGACCGCATGCAGTAAAAAAGTCGGCGGCGTGTTTTCATCGGCCATCTGCTCTGCAGAGTAGTGGCGGATTTGCTCAGCGCTCGGTGTATCGCCAATTAACTGCTGGCGTGACATCGGGTGGTCAATCTCCTGGTGCATGGTAATCACCGGATAAACCAGCGCCATAAACGCCGGACGAGCGCTTTGTTGATCCATCGCATCGACGGGGCGGTAGACGTTTTCGTCGTAGCGAGTGCCAAGGCTGGCTGCGGCGTGACCGCCGGCGGAAAAACCCATAATGCCAATACGTTCAGGATCGATGCGCCACTCTTGTGCACGAGCGCGAATGACGCGAATCGCACGTTGAACGTCGGCCAGTGGCGCGTTCGCACCTTCCTCATGCCCATCGCCCGGTAGGCGGTAGGTCATGACAAACAGGGTGTAGCCTTTGGCGTTAAAGCAGGGTGCCAGCGCGCTGCCTTCTTTATCCAGCACCACGCGGCGATAAGAGCCGCCAGGTGTGACCAGAATGCCGACGCCGTTCGGGTTTTGTGGCGCGTAGACAGTAATGTGCGGCGCGCGGACACCGGTAACGGAACGGTCAAAAAGCGACGGGCCGGTATGATGCTCTTCAAGTTGAAACTGCACTGGGCTTACAGCAGCGCCAGGGGCTTCACCGGTCGGCCAGACGGGGAACGTCGTGGCGTGTTGTACTGCCACATTCATCAATGTGAGTAAATCTTCCGGGCTGATATTTCTCATGTGTTGCCTGGTTTGAATACGCCGGGTCATTACCCGGCGTGGGTGGAGAGATTACAGTGCGCGATATTTTTCGAGCACGCGAACCAACTGGGTGACAAAACCGTATTCGTTGTCGTACCAGGAGACGGTTTTGACCAGTTGCACATCGCCAGCTTCGGTGATCTCAGTTTGGGTGGCGTCAAAAACGGAACCGAAATGGCTGCCGATAACATCAGAAGAGACGATCTCATCGTCGGTGTAACCGAAAGATTCGTTGTTCTCGGTGGCTTTTTTCAGCGCCTGATGAATCTCATCAACGGTCACTTTCTTCTCTAATATCGATACCAGTTCGGTAACGGAACCGGTTTTCACCGGCACGCGCTGCGCGTGGCCTTTCAGTTTGCCGCTCAATGCCGGGATCACCAGACCGATAGCTTTTGCCGCACCGGTGGTGTGCGGAATGATGTTTTCCGCCGCGGCGCGGGAGGCGCGCAGATCTTTACCGCGCGGGCCATCGACCAACGCCTGCGTACCGGTGTAGGCGTGGATGGTCGTCATGGTGCCGACTTTGATGCCGAAATTATCCTGCAATGCTTTAGCCATTGGCGCGAGACAGTTGGTGGTGCAGGAAGCCACCGAAATAATGGTGTCCTGGGCATTAATTGTGTCGTCGTTAACGTTATAGACAATCGTTTTCATCTCGCCTGCCGGGGCGGAAATCAGCACTTTTTTGGCCCCGGCGTCGATGTGCGCCTGCGATTTTTCGCTCGATGTGTAAAAGCCGGTACACTCAACGATGATCTCCGCACCGGCGCTGCGCCATGGAATATTTTTCGCCTCTTTTTCCGCATACACCGTGATGGTTTTGCCGTTAACAATCAGCGCGTCTTCGGTAAAATCGACGCTCCAGCCGAACGGGCCGTAGTTGGAATCATGCTTTAACAAATAGGCCAGCACTTTAGGTGAGGTCAGATCGTTGATAGCCACCACTTCCGCACCGCTGTTGGTTTCCAGCAGGCGACGTAACACCAGGCGCCCAATGCGCCCAAATCCATTAATGCCAATTTTGCTCATGAACTTCTCCATCAGAATGTAATGAATCACCGTTTTGCACTTCTTTAGTGATAACCTGGCGGGCGTTATTGGGCAAATGAATCACATTCAGACCGCGGTAAGTCTCTGAATAATGATAAGGAAAAGTTAATGAATTTTTAAGGAAAGCTCGGTATGTTGAACGCCGGTTCGTTCGTTTTGGGGTTCCTTATGCGTAGCAAATATTCCGGATTACAAATCGCCATTCACTGGCTGGTGTTTCTGCTGGTTATTGGAGCATATTGCGCCATGGAACTACGCGGATTCTTCCCGCGCAGCTATCGTCCTTCTTTCAATCTCGTACACATTTCATGCGGCATTTCTGTTCTGGTGCTGATGGTGGCGCGTCTGTTGGTGAGGCTTAAAAGCCCGACGCCGCCGATTGTGCCAAAACCGTCAGCCATGATGACTGGGCTTGCGCACCTTGGGCATTTGGTCATTTACCTGCTGTTTATTGCCTTGCCGATTCTTGGCCTGCTGATGATGTATAACCGCGGTGGCCCGTGGATTGCTTTCGGTATTACGATGCCATACGCCGCCGAAGCGAATTATGATTTAGCGGATACACTCAAAGAGTTCCACGAGCTGCTGGCCAACGCCGGGTATTTTGTCATTGCGTTGCATGCCGGTGCTGCGCTGGCACATCACTACTATTTTAAAGACAACACGCTGCTGCGTATGATGCCGAACAAACGCGGCTAACTGTTCCTCGTTGCCTGGCCCCGCCTCCTGCGGGGCTTTTTCATTTCTGTGCGTCTAAAATGTGATCCTGTCGGGTTTTCCAAATTGAAAAGCAGGGCGGAAATCACATTTTACGCCATCAGTGCTGTGCGCAATTCGTACAAGCAGTGTAGATAGTATATCTATTATAGAAACACTATCGACGGAGGGGATATGACACAGCCAGTACAGGAGTCTCTCGATCGGATGGCCACACAAGGACACGCTGTCGGATCGCGCAAATTACGTAAAGTGCTGCTCGCTACCGGCATTGGTCACTTTGTCGAATGGTTTGATTTTGGTCTTTATGGCACGCTCGCCGCTATTATCGGCCTGCAGTTTTTCCAGGCTGGCGATCCGAGCGTCGCACTGCTTTCGTCGTTCGCGGTCTTTGGCGCGGGGTTTATTATGCGCCCCCTTGGCGGGCTGTTTTTTGGTTCGCTGGGCGACAGAAAAGGGCGACAAAAGGTGCTGGCAACGGTGATCCTGCTCACCTCGGGTGCCACCTTCGTAATGGGACTGTTGCCGACTTATCATCAGATTGGTATTACCGCGACGGTGCTGTTGGTGATAACCCGCCTGGTTCAGGGCTTTGCCGCAGGGGGAGAAAGTTCGGGCGCGACAACCTACCTGGCAGAATATGCTCCTACGGAGCGTCGTGGCTACTTCACCTGCTGGATCGATAACTTTGGTTTTATGGCTTTTGTCGTGGGCTCCGGGCTGGTATTTCTGCTGACGGCAACGCTCGGTGAAAGCACGATGAGCGACTGGGGCTGGCGCATTCCCTTTTTGATTGCCGGGCCGCTGGGCTGGGTCGGGCTTTACTTACGAAGACATCTGGAGGATTCACCTGAATTTCTCGACGCCATGAAAAACGGGCAAACCGAATCCGCACCACTGCGTAAAGCGGTTACCACGGCGTGGGGCGCGTTGCTGTTCTGTGTCGGTTTTGTGGTGATCAAAGCGGTCGGGCACTGGACGCTGCAAACATTTATGCCGAGTTATCTCTCCACCGAGTTGCACTTCTCTAAACTTAACGCGTACGCCATCACCACGATTGGTCTTTTTTCCGTGGCGGTGCTGGTACCGTTTATGGGCTATCTGTCGGATAAATATGGCCGCAAACCGTTAATGCTGGCCGGGTGCGCCGGGTTTATTCTGCTGAGTTACCCGGCGATGATGGTGATGGCGAACGGCGATGTGCTCTCTGCTGTACTGGCGATGGTGATGCTGGGGGCGTTTATCGCCGCGTTTGATGGCGCATGTACCGCCGCAATGGCAGAGCTTTTCCCCACCAGTGTGCGTTATGGCGGTTTGTCTATCGCCTATAATTTTGCCGTCGCCTTCTTTGGTGGCATCACTCCGTGGTTTTCCGCCTGGCTCATTACCAGCACCGGCGATAAATTCTCGCCAGCCTTCTATGTGATGGGCGCGGCGCTCATCACCTTCCTGACTGTGCTGCGGGCCCGCGAAACTGCAGGGCAGCCGCTAAAACGCTGACGTTTTGCCCGGAGGGATCCTCCGGGCTGTTAGGCAAATCTGCAACAGGCGTTGCGTGTATCCGTCGCGGAGCCGGGTTCGCCAGCTATGCGCAACTGCTGATAATTTTTCTTTCAGGTTCTCATCAACAAGGGGTTATTTAATTGTCCGGTCAGGGAATAAATATCAACGTGATATTAACCTAGGGAATCATTTTTATTCCATAGGGACAAAGCTCGAATAAACATGTCTGCTGTTTTTCACAATTTCGTAATGAAACGTTATCATTACCGGGGCAATGACAACTATTTTTTAAAGTTCTCCAGATAGTAGGGAAAAAGGGCATAGTGTGAATAACGCGAAAATTCTGTAGCTTTCCATCAATAGACACACGCGAGCCATCAGTGTGTAAGTAGTTGTTCGGACGCAAAAAATAGTTGCCTCGATACCAAACGATAACCGATAAATTCTCACTGTTCCTGGCAACGGCAAACGCCGTACCGGTCGTTGGGGAAAGTAGCATATCCGTAATATCCCAGCGCATAAGTTCTCCTTGCTAATAACACAATGCCTCACTAAGAAAAATCTTATCAAATAATTCTCTCCAAGCCTAAGCTAAATTTTATATTTAATATTCGACAGATTAATCTACGATATATTTAATTAAGTTTACTTAGGATTTTGATATCAGACGAAAATGGTGAGGTTTTGAACAATATATTTTATATGTTTCTTATTCCCTAAGCGTGAATACATTATGTTTTCACTCTGCTAGAGTCATCACGTCACTTCATTCTCGCCTTGCCAGGAGGTTTCCGATGCTTTTGTCCAGCCTGATTGCCATTGCCGCCGTACTGATGATGGGGGTAATGAGCCCCGGTCCGAGTTTTATCTACGTCGCGCGGAATTCACTGGCGCACTCACGTGTTCATGGTTTAGTCACGTCGCTGGGAATGGGAGTTGGTGCGACGACTTTTGCGCTAATGGCGATGCTGGGATTGCAAAGGGTACTGAATGCGGTGCCAGAACTCTATATGGCGCTTAAGATAGCAGGGGGCGCGTATCTTATCTGGATGGCGGTGAAGATTTTTCGTGGCGCATCGCAGCCGCTGACATTATCTTTAAGCCATAACGACGCACCTAAAGGACTATGGAAGACGTTTCGTGATGGGTTATTTATTCAGTTAAGCAACCCAAAAACGGCGATCGTTTTCGCGTCTATTTTCACCGCACTGCTGCCAGCCAATATTCCGACGATCTTCTATTATGTGATCCCGCTGATGAGCTTCGTGATAGATGCGGGCTGGTATTCGCTGGTGGCGTTGCTGCTCTCGGCGGAAAAACCACGTCGTGTTTATCTGCGCATTAAAACAGCGGTGGACAGAACATCAGCCACGGTACTGAGTATTTTAGGGATCAAGCTGATTTATTCGTCGCTGGTGAGGTAACACCGATGCTGAGTTTCGCAAGGAGTTAGCTATGCATTGGTAACCAGTAAATATTGTCGGTCAAAATGTTGGCCGACAATATCTGTATATGTAATAACGCCAGTTAATTCTTCTTCCTGCGAAGAATTAATTTAACGATCGCAAACATGATTGATGCATAAACACATAGCATAATGACAAACGCAAAGAATGAGATGGGATCGGCATCGGCTTCATAAGGTGTGGAAATAAGCGTGTGAAAGGTTGCATAAGCCCAATCTGAAATGCCAACAGTTAAGCCATTGCGTGGCATTCCATATATTGATAAACAAAATGCTGCCACGAGGCAGATAAAAAGAGCCCTGCGTTTTTAACGTATCCGGTAAGCATCAAAATGGCTCTCTCCCATAACATCGAAACGACCATACGCGGATAAGGTAATACAAGAAATCTGCCCCGCGAGGGATCCATCAAGCGAAAGACGCAAATTTACTGAATTATTTGTGCATCTTACTGGTGGAACTCGGTGACTCAAGGCTGAAAAGGGAGTGCTAAACATACTAATATGATGTAATGTAACGACATGTGTCTGATTAATAATAAAAGGATGTTTATGAAAAAATCACTGTTGTTTTTGATCTGTTTCCTGCCGTCTTTATCTTTCGCAAAATTCATTCATCCTATGGATTTTGATGGTTCAGAGGCGCAGAAAGCGGATGTTATTAAGTACATTAAAGATCGCGTTCAGAAAGATTATTGCAATAGCAAACTCAATATGTGTCAGGAAACTACTTTAAGAATGATGGAGCAGGAAAATCTGCGCGCATTCAAAGAGGCCTCACAGGCGAAAGACCGAAAAATAATGGATAACGTCATTAAGACATACTGTCATTCGGCATTGGATATGTGTAATTACACGACTATTGAAATGATGTACAACGAGAATCAAAAGGCATCAAAACAAGATCTGAAGTGGTAATACCCTTTTTTTATCACAAGCCTCGGCATTCGCCGGGGCTTTTTTATTCGCGGTCAAAGAGGAAAGCGGTTATTCCTGATGACGGTTGGATCGTATTCGGATCAGGGGCGAATTTGGGCCGGCGAAAAGCAGCTTTATGGCTCGTAGTGTCTTTGTGCTGAAACTGCTAACCCTTGGATAACCCTATAAAGTTTAATGTTTACAGTGTAATAGAATAAAAGTTACCATACCCCCCTATAGTATAAGGGAGGTCAGATGCCCCATTCACCAGAAGATAAAAAACGCGTGCTTACGCGGGTACGTCGCATTCGTGGCCAGGTTGATGCGCTTGAGCGCGCGCTGGAAAGCGGCGAACCCTGTATCGCGATTTTGCAGCAAATCGCCGCAGTACGCGGCGCAGCCAATGGCCTGATGGGCGAAATGGTTGAAATTCACCTCAAAGATGAGCTGGTCACCGGCGAAACCACTGCCGATCAACGCGCGGTGCGCATGGCGGAAGTCGGTCATCTTCTGCGCTCTTATCTAAAATAAGCATAAAGCCATACACAAAAAGGAAGCGACTTATGAAATCACGTGCAGCTGTGGCCTTTGGGCCGGGCCAACCGCTCAAAATCGTCGACATCGACGTAGCGCCGCCAAAAAAAGGTGAAGTCCTGGTGCGCATCACGCACACCGGTGTTTGCCACACCGATGCCTTTACGCTTTCGGGCGACGACCCAGAAGGCGTGTTCCCGGCGGTGCTCGGCCATGAAGGCGGCGGTATCGTTGTGGAAGTCGGCGAAGGGGTGACCAGCCTGAAACCGGGCGACCACGTTATTCCGCTCTACACGGCAGAGTGCGGCGAGTGTAAGTTCTGCAAATCCGGGAAAACCAACCTCTGTCAGGCCGTTCGCGCCACGCAGGGCAAAGGCCTAATGCCGGACGGAACAACCCGTTTCTCCTACAACGGCGAGCCGATTTACCACTACATGGGCACCAGCACTTTCAGCGAATACACCGTTTGCGCGGAAATCTCACTGGCGAAAGTTAACGAACAAGCGCCGCTGGATAAAGTCTGCCTGCTGGGCTGCGGTGTCACCACCGGAATTGGGGCGGTGCATAACACGGCGAAAGTAAAAGAGGGCGATACGGTCGCTATCTTTGGTCTTGGCGGTATCGGTCTGGCGGCCATCCAGGGCGCAGTTCAGGCGAAAGCGGGACGCATTCTGGCTATCGATACCAATCCGGACAAATTCCCCCTCGCTAAAGAGATGGGTGCAACCGACTTTATCAACCCGAAAGATCATCATCGCCCCATTCAGGATGTGATTGTGGAAATGACGGATGGCGGCGTGGACTTCAGTTTTGAGTGCATCGGCAATGTGAACGTCATGCGTGCCGCGCTTGAGTGCTGCCACAAAGGCTGGGGAGAGAGCGTCATCATCGGCGTGGCGGGCGCGGGGCAGGAGATCAGCACCCGTCCTTTCCAGCTGGTAACCGGTCGTGTATGGCGCGGTTCCGCATTTGGCGGTGTGAAAGGTCGTACACAGCTGCCAGGCATGGTAGAAGACGCGATGGCAGGCAAAATTCGCCTCGATCCATTCATTACTCACCGTATGCCACTGGAGCAAATCAACGATGCGTTCGAGCTGATGCACCAGGGGAAATCTATCCGCACCGTTATCCATTTCGGCGAAAAGTAACCCTTCCTCACGCCAGCGGTGTCACCGCTGGCGCAACCAAACTCCAAATCTGTGACCGCTGACGCGCTTTTTGCCATAAGAATAATCCAATTATTGCCGATGCCTATATATCATTCCTGTTGTACGTATCAGACATATATGAGAGTCGATAGCCATGGATAAAAAAGCAGCGATGCAAAGAACACAAGGCATTGGATTTATGCACAATATTCGATTGGTTCCCCTGTTTTCTTCCATTCTCGGCGGCATCTTAGTGCTATTTGCATTAAGTTCCGGTCTGGCGGGTTACTTCCTGATGCAAGCGGATCGCGATCAGCAGGATGTCACACAGGAAATCCAGGTGCGCATGGGATTATCCAACAGTTCAAACAACTTACGCGTTGCGCGTATCAGTCTGATCCACGCCGGCGCGGCCAGTCGCATCGCCGAAATGGAAGACATGAAAAACAACGTGGCTGAAGCAGAAAAACGCATTAAGCAGTCGCAGGACGGTTTTAATCAATATATGGATCGCCCGGTCAAAACCCCGGCGGATCTCGCCCTGGATGGCGATCTCACCACCCGCTTTAATGCCTACATCGCGGGCATGCAGCCGATGCTGAAATATGCCAAAAACGGCATGTTTGAAGCGATCATTAACCACGAAAGTGAGCAGGCGCGCCAACTGGATGCGTCTTATAACGAAGTGTTGTTAAAAGCCATTGATATCCGCACCGCGCGTGCGCAGCGCCTGACCGAAGATGCGCACAGCCGCACCCAGCTTGGGCTGATGTTTATGGCTGCTGCATTTGCTTTGGCACTGGTGCTGACGGTCATCACCTTTACCGTATTGCGCCGCGTAGTGATTAACCCACTGCAACGTGCGGCTCAGCGCATTTCGCGCATTGCCTCCGGAGATTTAACATTGCCGGATGAGCCCACTGGTCGCAGCGAAATCGGCCGTCTGAGTGGTGATCTGCAAGCGATGCAGCATTCGCTGGTCACGACGGTGGCTACCGTTCGTCAGGGCGCAGAAGAGATCTACCGCGGCACCAGCGAAATCTCCGCCGGTAACACCGATCTCTCTTCACGCACTGAGCAACAAGCCGCGGCCATCGAAGAGACGGCGGCCAGCATGGAGCAGTTAACCGCTACCGTGAAGCAGAACGCCGATAACGCGCACCATGCCAGCGGGCTGGCGCGTGATGCCTCCGGCAAAGCCACCAAAGGTGGGCAGATTGTTTCTGGCGTCGTGCAAACGATGGGCAATATCACCACCAGTTCGCGCAAGATTTCTGAAATCACAGCGGTTATCAACAGCATCGCGTTCCAGACCAATATCCTGGCACTTAACGCTGCGGTAGAAGCGGCACGTGCTGGCGAGCAAGGGCGTGGTTTTGCGGTGGTGGCAAGTGAAGTGCGTACGCTGGCCAGCCGCAGTGCGCAGGCGGCGAAAGAGATTGAGGCACTGATCAGCGAATCCGTGAGCTTAATTGAGCAAGGCTCCGGGGAAGTCGTTTCCGCCGGTGAAACCATGGGTGAGATCGTGACCGCCGTTAAACGCGTGACTGATATCATGCTGGAGATCGCCGCCGCTTCCGATGAGCAGAGTAAAGGCATCACGCAGGTGAGCCAGGCGATCACGGAAATGGATAACGTCACACAGCAGAACGCCTCGTTGGTCGAAGAGGCCTCTGCGGCAGCGGCCTCACTGGAAGAGCAGGCAGCGCGCCTGACAGAAGCTGTGGGTGCGTTCCGTTTATCCGGCGCGTCACCAGAGCGGCAGAATAATGCGGCATCGCCAACCAGCAAAACCTTCAAGCCACAGCGCCCGGCACTGGCGAATGGCGATAACTGGGAAACATTCTGATTAGTCAGAACGAAAAAAAGAGGCCGTAAGGCCTCTTTTTTTATGCGCAAACCTTAGCACTGGTTGGTGTTTAAGGTGCTGACCATGTTGTTATAGTTTTGCAGCAGGGATTGGGCGTCCTGCGTCTGCTGGGATTGCATCAGCTGAAACTGTTTTGGCTGCCTGGCATCTTTTTCATACTCGCCATTTTCGGTGCGCTCAATAATGTCACGTCCGGTGGAGAGATAGTCATTGGCTTTAGACACGAGACTCGAACAGCCGGTTTTGTTGCTTTCGCGTATTTTGGCATCGTAAGCGGTAACCATGCTGTTGAACTGATCGAGCGCATCCTTAAATGCTGCTTTCTTATCGCCCAGACCTTTGCCATCCAGCACGCCACCGGCGGCATCCAGGCTCTCTTTCAGATAGTAGACCATCCCCATTTGAGCGTGCTCAAGCGTGCCTTTTTCCGTACGTTCGAATTCCGCTTTGATGCGCGCACGATCTTTTGCCTCGATACCTTCAAAGAAATTCGCCTGCGCAGCCACCAGCGCCTGCATGCTGCTTAACAACGCGGGCTGGATCTCACGGCCGTGTGCGCCATTGTCGCTTTTATAGGTTTTCGCGCTGATGTAATTGTACATATCGCGGCTTACCGGTTCGGCTTTTGCCAGCGCTTCGCTGTAAAGACGCGCCGGTTCGTCCAGTTCCGGCATATCCGGCTTCATGCTGTGCGCTTTATCCAGATGTTCTTTAATACGTCCCATTGAGAGCGGTTCAGTAAAAAACAGATCATCCATTTTCTTTTTGCCATCGAAAGCGGGCTGAGTGTACTTCTGGTATTCAGCGAGTTGCTTCCCGTAGGAAGCCGAAGTCATGTTGGCCGCGGCAATATATTCGTTGTACTTCAGCACCTCGGCCTGTTCGGCTGACGGCTGTGCTTCTTGCGTTTTGGTAGATTTATCGTCACAGGCTGACAGTGCCAGCAGGCAGGCGGCAACGGCCAGCGTACGTGCGACAGGTTTGGCGATGAACATCCCATTCTCCTTGTCCGAAAAAAAATAACGACTCATTATTGCTGAGCGCCGCACAGGTTAGCATCAATGCCACTCTGGCAAGGGGCATGCCACCTGAATTGGTAGGTTTTGAACAGCGGAGAAAGTGCCCGGCAGAGAGCGTTGCCGGGCCGGGTTCAGGCGTGTGCAGCGTTAAATAAAGCTGTCGTCATCGTTGCTGTAATCGGTGTCATCAAAATCATCGTTCTGGTAGCTGTCATTGCCGAACGAATTGTTCTGATCGAGAAAACGTGTGTCGGAGGCATTATTGAAATCGTCATTCTGCGCGTTTTCAAAGGGTGAATTGGCCGCCGTCGTCGCCGGCTCTTCGATAATATTCACGATCTCTTCCGGGCGCGACTGGTGGAACATGCTGGTCAGCATTTCGGCCAACACCACGCCGCCTGCAACGCCCGCCGCGGTTTGCAGCGCACCGGCCATAAAACCGCTCCCGCGTGGTGCAGGTGCTGGCGCACGGGAATAGTCCGGTTGTGGTTGCTGAGGCGCACTCCCGCTATTTTCCGGTTGCGGGCTCTGGTTTCTCCCACCGCCAAACAGGCCGCCGAGGAAACTTCCACCACCAGTTTGCGGTTTGCTTTTTTGCGCTGCCAGCTCGCTTTCAAGTTGCTGGACTTTGCTCTGGAGCTGTTTTAGCGCCGCTTCCTGAATCAGGATCGATTGCGCCATATAGTACGGCGCGGCAGGCTGCTGCCTCACAAATTCCGCTATCTGATGCTCTGCTTCGGCATCGCGCTGGCTATTCTGTTGCTCGGTCTGTTTCAGGCGCTGAAAAAGGCCGTTGATAAGCTGCTGTTCTTCATATTGCATGACAATAACCTTTCGATCGCTGTGATAGATACTCTTGAGTTTATCAGTGCCATGAATACATGTCCGGCAAGTGAAATGTTTGTTTAACATTGGTTGCAGCTGGGCAGAAAATTCCTCTCACCGCCAGTGAGTTCACGCCCTGAGCGTTCTTATCTTTATTACTCCACGCAGATGAATTACGTTGATGGCGGCAATTACACCAGCCGTCAGCATTGCGCTTTTTTTTCATTTGTCGTGAGAGTATTTATGAGCAACGTAACGATTTATCACAACCCGGCCTGCGGCACGTCACGCAACACACTGGCGCTTATTCGCAACAGTGGCGTGGAGCCGACAATTATCCACTACCTTGAGACACCGCCTTCGCGCGATGAGCTGATGACGCTGATCGGCGCACTGGGCGTTCCGGTGCGTGAATTGTTGCGTAAAAATGTGGAACCGTACGAACAACTGGGGCTTGCAGACGATCGCTTCACGGACGCGCAGCTCATCGATTTTATGCTTGAGCATCCCATTTTGATTAACCGGCCTATAGTTGTTACACCGCGCGGTACACGCCTTTGTCGCCCGTCGGAAGTGGTGCTTGAGCTCCTCCCTGAGGCGCAGAAAGGGGCATTCAGCAAAGAGGATGGCCAGCAGGTTGTTGATGAAAATGGCCAGCGGATCGCACCGTAATCCCGTCTGTTAAACAGTGTTAACGATAAAAACAGGGGATTTGAGCACGCCCGCAGAATGCGGGCGTTGAGATCAGGCAATACGCAGCGTTTCGCGCGTTTTTGCCGGTGTGATGATGACAGGGATGGATTTCGAGGTTGGCGTACCGGTGCCATCGCCAAAGCGTGTTAGCGGAACCAATGGGTTCGTTTCCGGGTAATATGCCGCCAGATTGCCGCGTGGGATGTCATAAGCGACAAGGCGGAAATCCGTAACGCAGCGCTGCACACCATCGGTAGACTGGGTTTCAATATCCACCCGATCACCGTCATTCAACCCGAGCGCGCGAATATCTTCCGGGTGCATAAACAGCACATCGCGCTGACCATACACGCCACGGTAACGGTCATCAAGGCCGTAAATGGTGGTGTTGTACTGATCATGCGAGCGTAAAGTCTGCAAGACAAACGGCGCATCAGTTTCCGGGCATACCGAGAGCGGCAGGGCGGCGGCGCTGAATTCTGCTTTGCCGGAAGGCGTATTAAAGCGCAATTCTGCGGCAGCGTTCCCCAGCCAGAACCCGCCGGGTTCTTCGCAGCGAGCATTAAAGTTGTTAAAGCCGGGGATCGTGGCGGCAATATGATCGCGGATCAGGTTGTAATCACCCGCCAGTGCCAGCCAGTCTAGCTTTTCACTGCCCAGTGTGGCATGGGCGATGCCAGCGACAATCGCTGTTTCCGAACGTTGCGTGGCGGCCAGCGGTTTGCCGATGCCTTCGGAAGCATGCACCATGCTGAAGGAGTCTTCCACGGTCACAAATTGGCGCCCGCTTGCCTGCACATCTTCTTCGGTACGCCCAAGCGTTGGCAGGATCAGCGACTGTTTACCCGGCATCAAATGGCTGCGGTTTAATTTGGTACTGATGTACACCGTCAGCCCGCAACGGCGCAGGGCTTCGCAGGTGAGCGGCGTATCCGGCGCGGCGGCGGCCAGGTTGCCACCGAGCGCAAGCAGCACTTTCACTTCGTCACGCAGCATCGCCGAAATGGCCTCCACCGTATGATGCCCGTGCTCGCGCGGCGGCTCGAAATTGAAATGACGGGCAAGGCTGTCGAGCAAGGCGGCAGGCGGTTTTTCATCAATCCCCATCGTGCGGTTGCCCTGCACGTTGCTGTGCCCGCGCACCGGACAGAGCCCCGCGCCAGGTTTGCCTAGGTGACCGCCAAGTAGCTGCAGGTTGGTGATTTCCCGCACGGTATCCAGTGAGTGTTTATGTTGGGTAATGCCCATCGCCCAAGTACAAATCACGCGTTTTGCGTTCTGCCAGATGGCGGCCGCGTCGCGCAACTGTTGCTCATTCAGACCGGACTGCTGCTCAATGGTCGACCAGTCGGTGGCATCGATTTGCGCAAACCACGCGTCAATGCCGTGGGTGTGCTGCGCAATAAAGGCATCGTCAAAAATGCTCGCTTCGCC
This sequence comes from Kosakonia quasisacchari, assembly GCF_004331415.1. Taxonomy (GTDB): domain Bacteria; phylum Pseudomonadota; class Gammaproteobacteria; order Enterobacterales; family Enterobacteriaceae; genus Kosakonia; species Kosakonia quasisacchari. Next base: position 149,935 of record NZ_SJOP01000011.1, on the reverse strand, counting down.
GTTAGCCAGCCGCTGGCGCTGCGTTTCCAGCAATGCTTTGGCGATCCCGCGCACCGCCGCCATATCACCACCGAGATTGGGCTGATAGTAAGACGAGCTGATCACACCCGCCATCGGCGTAACGAGTTCCAGTGGTTTTTGCGGATCGGCAAACCGTTCAAGGCCGCGTTCGCGCAGGGTATTAAAGGTGACAATACGCGCCCCACGATCGGCGGCGTGACGCAGGCTATGCAGCATGCGAGGGTGATTGGTGCCGGGGTTTTGCCCGAAAACAAAAATGGCGTCTGCTTTATCAAAATCGGCCAGGTGAATGGTGCCTTTTCCCACGCCGATGCTGCGTTTTAGCCCCGCGCCGCTCGCTTCGTGGCACATGTTGGAGCAGTCCGGGAAGTTGTTGGTGCCGACCATGCGACCAAACAGCTGATAAAGCCAGGAGGATTCATTGCTGGCTCGACCAGAGGTGTACAGTTCGAGCTGATTGGGGTTATCCATCGCATTAATATGCTCGCCAATCATCGCCAGCGCGTCATCCCACGCAATCGGTTCGTAGTGATCGGTTTGCGGGTTGTAACGCAGCGGTTCGGTCAGACGGCCCTGATATTCGAGAAAATAGTCGCTCTGGCGGTTAAGCGCAGTCACGCTGTGTTGCGCAAAAAAAGTGGCGTCAATCTGGCGGCGTGTGGCTTCCCAGGTCACGGCTTTTGCGCCGTTTTCGCAGAAACTGAACGTGCTTTTATTGTCGTCACCCCAGGCGCAACCGGGGCAGTCGAAGCCACGCGCTTTGTTCATGCGCAACAGGTTGCGCATATTTTTTAGCGCATTTTTACTGTCAATAACGAAGCGCGTTGTCGCTTCCAGCGAGCCCAGACCACCGGCAGCAGCGTGGTAGGGTTTGATAGCGGTTTTGAATTTCATCTCTTCTTCCGACTGCGGATGGTTACAGCGTGAGTGTAAGTTGCGTAACAACAACTCTCAATCAACAACCTATTTTTATCACACAATTAACGCACTGTTTACCTGTTGCGCAATCGGAAGAGAAGATAAGCGAGCCGGAATTAACCCGGCATCGTTTTGCGAATTGCCGCAATCAGCGCGTGAGCTGCGGGGGGCAGGACGTTATCAACGCGGGTAATGATCCCAATCGGATCGCCGATCCCAATCGGCGGAATGGGCAGTGCCACCAGAGAACCGAGGCGCAAATCATCTTTTACTGCGCCGGAAGGGACAAACCACACGTAGTCATATTCCACTGTGAGCTGTCGCGACAGCGATGCGGAAAGCGTTTCCAGGCAACCAGACGGCAGTGTGCAGTTCTGGCTGCTGAGCAGTTCCTCGGTGTTTTGCCGTGGCACGGTGCCTTCTGGTAGCACCACCACCGGCCATTCCAGCACTTTACTTAGCGTAACGGTGGTTTGCAGCAACGGATGTCGCGGGCGAACGACCAGTTTTAGCGACTCAAGAAACAGCAGCTCATAACTTAAGCCGCTCATCAAATCCGGGTCTGACATGCGGCCAATGCCGAGATCCAATTCGCCGGATTTCAGCCCGGCGAGGATCATCGGGTTATTGGCGGTAGCCACCTGAATGGTGATATCCGGCTGCTGTTTATGCAGTTGACCGATGACCGCCGGTAAGATCCCCAGCGCGGCGGTGGGCAGCGCGCCGATGCGGATCAGATCGTTTTTCAGTTCGGTTCTGTGGCTCAGCGACTGTCCGGCAATGTTGACCGCGTCCAGCACACGCACCGCGTGGGTAAGAAACTGTTCACCGACCAGGGTTAGCTGCGCGCCCATGCGGCCACGCTCAAACAGGCGCTTACCGGTAAGCTGCTCGAGTTCATTCAGGGTTTTCGACAGCGCAGGCTGACTTAAGTTAAGGGTTTCAGCCGCGCGCCCCAAAGTTCCTTGTTGAGCGACGGCAACGAATGTATGCAAATGGCGCAGACGAATGCGCTGTGAAAACAGACCGTTTTTTTCCATAAGATGATGTTAAAAACCGTGCAGAACCGCTGGCAAATGGAGTTGTTTAATTTTGATAACCAGATAGCAAAATATTATTAACATTTAATCTCTTTGAGTTACAAACGGATTCTGCCCGCAATGTGACGTAACCAGCATGTTGATAAGGGTTTTCGGTAGTGCTGTTCCATAATCTTTCGTTATGTTCGTTACCGCGCGACGCACCCGCGTTTTCTGCCACGATCACACTTTGTAAATTTCCCATCACGCACGCAAAAAGGCTTCTCTACACTCCAGAGAGAACACACTGGAGGGATTACACTATGGCGTACAGCATCACGGCTGATGAGATTCGGGAACAATTTTCACAGGCGATGTCTGCCATGTACCAGCAGGAAGTTCCGCAATATGGCACGCTGCTGGAGCTGGTCGCGGATGTGAATCTGGCGGTGCTGGAAAACAACCCGCGTCTGCATGAACAACTGGCCAACGCCGATGAATTAGCACGGCTGAATGTCGAGCGCCACGGCGCAATCAGGGTAGGGACGGCCGAGGAGCTTTCCACCTTGCGGCGTATGTTCGCCATTATGGGGATGTTCCCGGTCAGTTATTATGATCTCTCGCAGGCAGGCGTTCCGGTGCACTCCACCGCCTTTCGCCCAATAGAAGACGCTGCGCTGGCGCGTAACCCGTTTCGTATTTTTACCTCGCTGCTGCGCCTGGAGCTTATCGAGAACGAAATCCTGCGTAATAAAGCCGCCGCCATTCTGGCGAAGCGCGACATTTTCACCCCTGCTTGCCGCCAACTGATTGAGTTGCATGAACTGAATGGCGGTTTTACCCCCCAGCAAGCCAAAGCTTTTGTTGAGGAAGCGCTGGAAACGTTTCGCTGGCACCGCCATGCCACGGTGGATACGCAAACCTATCAGGCGCTGCATGATGAGCATCGCTTAATTGCCGATGTGGTCTGTTTCCCTGGCTGCCATATCAATCATTTAACGCCACGAACGCTGGATATTGACCGCGTACAGGCGCTGATGCCGGAGTACGGCATTGAACCGAAAATCCTTATCGAAGGCCCGCCGCGTCGCGATGTGCCGATTTTGTTGCGTCAGACCAGTTTCAAAGCGCTGGATGAACCGGTGCTGTTCAACGGCGAACACCAGGGAACCCACACCGCGCGTTTCGGTGAGATTGAACAGCGCGGCGTCGCGTTAACGCAGAAAGGGCGCGCGCTCTATGATCAACTGCTGAACAGCGCCGGAACGGGCAAAGATAATCTGACGCACCAGTTGCATTTGCAGGAGGTGTTCAAAGCCTTCCCGGATAGCGAAATGCTGCTGCGCAAACAGGAACTGGCGTGGTTCCGCTACCGTCTGACACCCACGGGCGAAGCGCACCGTCAGGCCATTCGTCCCGGCGACGATCCGCAGCCGCTGATCGAGCGCGGCTGGGTGGTAGCACAGCCGATTACCTATGAAGATTTTCTGCCGGTCAGCGCGGCGGGGATCTTCCAGTCGAACCTCGGCAACGAAACCCAGGCGCGCAGCCATGGCAACGCCAGCCAGGCGCAGTTTGAGGCCTCGCTGGGTTGCCCGGTGTTCGATGAATTTACGCTCTATGCGGAAGCCGAAGCGCGCAGCAAACGGCGTTGCGGTCTGCTGTAAAACAGGTAATCTGCCAGAAATCAGTCATTTCTGGATGTTGTCATGGAAAATCCATTAACCCCGCTGGTCCATACCCGCCAGGGCAGTGTGCTGGGATGCAGTGAAGACGCCTTTCATGTCTGGCGCGGTATTCCGTTTGCCGCGCCGCCCACCGGCGCACTGCGCTGGCGCGCGCCGCAGCCGCCGCAACCCTGGCAGGGCGTGCGCATGGCGGACACCTTTTCCGCCGCCAGCTGGCAAAACAGTGATTACTGTCAGCAGCTCGGCGGCGGCGATCCTGGACGTTTCGCCGAAGATTGCCTCTATCTGAATATCTGGTCACCGGCTACGCGCACAAAAGCGCTGCCGGTGATGGTCTGGCTGCACGGCGGCGGCTTCACTATCGGCTCCGGCGGGTTGCCGCCGTATGACGGAAAAGCGCTCGCCGCACGCGGCGTGGTGCTGGTGACGGTGAATTATCGACTTGGGCATCTTGGTTTTTTCGCCCATCCGGCGCTGGAGAAGGAGAGCGGTGAGCGCGTCTACAATTTTGGCCTGCTTGATCAGATCGCCGCGCTGCGTTGGGTGCAGGAGAATATCGCTGCTTTTGGGGGTGATGCCGCGAACGTGACGCTGTTTGGTGAATCGGCTGGCGGACGCAGCGTGATGGCACTGATGGCCTCGCCGCTGGCAGAAGGGTTGTTTCATAAAGCCATTATTCAGAGCAGTTATACCTTGCCGGATACGCCGCGCGAAGCCGCGCTGGCAAAAGGTGAAGCGATTGCCGCGCATTTTGGGCTGGAAAATGCCAGCGCCGAACAGCTGCGCGCACTGCCGGCAGACGCGTTCTGGCCGCTGGACGCACCGCTGAAAATTGCCCCGACGCCTATCGCAGGTGATGGCGTATTACCGGAACCAATGCTTGATACCTTTTTCGCCGGTCGGCAACATCCAATGCCGGTCATTATCGGGTCGAACAGTGATGAAGCCAGCGTGATGGCGGAGTTTGGCGTTGATCTCGCCGGGCAAATCGAAAAGCTGCGCCGCGAACAGCGGCTCGGCCTGGGGCTGATCCGCCTGCTTTATCCGGGGGTGAAAGGGGATGCGGAACTCGGTCGCCAGGTGTGTCGCGATATGGCTTTTACCACGCTTGGCCTGGTGGTGATGCAGGCCCAGCAGCGTGTCGGGCAACCCTGTTGGCGTTACTGGTTTGATTATGTTGCCGAAGCGGCGCATGACACCTATATCAACGGCGCGTGGCACGGTAACGAAGTGCCGTATGTATTCGACAATCTTATGCTTTCGGAGCCGTCGCGCAGCTATGTCAACCCGCGCGATCTCGCCTTTGCCGCGCATATTGCCGATTACTGGGTTCGTTTTGCCGCCCAGGCAGAGCGTCGTACAGAAGCGTTGCCCGGCCCGGTCAACTGGCTGGCCTGCGTACGTGGCCGCGACCGGTTACTGCGTATGGGATTGAATAAACATGCAGGTTTTCGCCTGGTTAACCGCTTTATGCGCGCCCGCCTGAGCTTTTTTCGCCGGGTAATGCGCCACCACGTGAAGCTTGATTAGCCCCCAGCAACCCGTCTCTAAACGCCGCCAGCCCGGCGGCTTTATTCTCTGTTTCCCGCAAAACCAGGCGATAACTGGCACCGGTTATGACACTCTGCGAAAACGGGCGCAGCAGGCGTCCAGCCTGGATATCCTCCTCAACCAGCGTCTCATCGGCGATGGCCATTCCCAGCCCCTGAATGGCGGCAGTAATGGCTAAATCCATGGTATCGAAGTGTTGATTTTTCCTCATGGCGGGCTGAAAAGCGCTTTGCTTCGCCAGCCACAGCGACCAGTCGGTTTTATCCCGCGTCGGGTGCAATAATGTGGCGGTTTCCAGCGTATTGCGCTGCGCCAGCGCGTGGCTAATCACCGGCGTCAGCGCTTCGTCAAACAGCAGATCCCCGGCGCTTAATTGGGTGCCAAAAACAATTGCCGCGTCATAAGGTTCTGTTTTGAAGTTAATGGTGTGATCGGTTGTGGTGGTCAGCGCCACCTGCAATTCCGGATAACGTTGTTCCAGATCCAGCAGGCGAGGCACCAGCCAGCGTATCGCACAGGTCGGGGCTTTCAGTCGCACCACCGTTTGTTGCGAGCGCGCCTGAAAAGCGACCATCACCAGTTGTTCATACGCACCACGCAGTTCCGGCAGCAGAGCGCTACCCTGCGGTGACAGGTGTAAACCACGCGCGTGGCGTTCAAACAGCGGAAAGCCGAACCAGTTTTCCAGCGTGGCGATTTTGCGGCTGACCGCACCCTGCGTCAGACACAGCTCTTTTGCTGCATGTGTCAAATTGAGATGGCGGGCGGTGACCAGAAAAGCGTCGATGGCATTGAGCGGCAGAGAACGGTGCGACATGGCAACTCCAGCTATGCAATATATTCATGGCTATTATGACAACAATTCGGTTGTCGGCTCAACAGGGTTTAGTTTGAATGGTTATGCACTTTTTATGTGAAAGGATCAGGCATGACTCTGCGTACCCCGGTGAAGACTCGCTCCAAATTACCCGATGTGGGCACCACCATTTTTACCGTCATCGGCCAGCTTTCCGCCGAACATAATGCGATTAACCTTTCTCAGGGCGCGCCCAACTTTCCTTGCGATCTGCAGCTGATTGCCGGGGTGACGCGCGCCATGCAAGCCAATCATAACCAGTACGCGTCAATGACCGGTCTGCGTCCGTTAAAAGAGCGGATTGCACAGAAAATCAGCGAGCTGTACCGCACAGATTACGACGTGGACAGTGAAATTCTTATCACCGCCAGCGCCAGCGAAGGGTTGTATTCCGCTATTAGCGGGCTGGTGCATCCAGGTGATGAAGTGATTTACTTTGAACCCTCGTTCGACAGCTACGCGCCAATTGTCCGTTTGCAGGGGGCAACGCCCGTTGCAATCAAACTGACGGTGCCGGATTTCGCGGTCAACTGGGACGAAGTATGTGCGGCAATTACACCGCGCACGCGCATGATCATCATCAACACGCCGCATAACCCGAGTGGGCAGGTTTTCTCTCGTGCTGACCTCGAACAACTGGCGGCGATCACCCGGCACACTGATATTGTGATCCTCTCCGATGAAGTCTACGAACATGTGGTGTTTGACGGCGAGCCGCATCACGGCATGGCAACGCACCCGCAACTGGCGGAGCGCAGCGTGATTATCTCGTCGTTTGGCAAGACCTATCATGTGACGGGCTGGCGCGTGGGTTACTGCGTTGCGCCTGCTGAACTGATGGATGAGATCTGCAAAGTGCACCAGTTTTTGATGTTCTCTGCCGATACTCCCATGCAACACGCCTTTGCCGATCATATGCGCGACCCGCAGGGTTGGCTGTCGCTGGCGGCGTTTTACCAGCGTAAACGCGACCTGCTGCAAACATTGCTTGCGGAGTCGCCGTTCCGCTTATTGCCCAGCGCGGGGTCATTTTTCCTGCTGGCGGATTACAGCCATTTCAGCGATGAAAGTGACAGCGAGATGGTGAAAAGACTGATTATTGATTGCGGTGTCGCCACCATTCCGCTGTCGGCGTTTTATACCGATAGCACAGATAACAAGTTGATCCGCCTCTCTTTTGCAAAAGATGAGGCAACGTTAAGAGCAGGCGCGCAGGCCCTGTGTCGTGTTAAGCCACGCTAAGGAGCGTTAATGATGAAATTTAAAGCACTCTGTCTGGGTATGGGTTTGCTCTGCTCATTCTCCTCATTTGCCGAAAGCGCGCTGCGCTATGGCGTGGAGGCGGAATATCCCCCTTTTGAAAGCCGCAACGCGTCGGGCGAACTGGAAGGTTTTGACATCGAACTGGGTAACGCCATCTGCAAAGCGGCACAACTGAAATGCAGTTGGGTGGAAACCTCGTTTGACGCGTTAATCCCTGGGCTTACTGCAAAGAAATTTGATGCCATTAACTCGGCGATGAACATTACCGAGCAACGGCGCAAAAGCATTGACTTCACCCAGCCGATATACCGCATTCCTTCGCAACTGGTCGGCAAAAGTGGTGATGGCATGGAAGCGACCGCGGAAGGGCTGAAAGGCAAAACCATTGGCGTGTTGCAGGGATCGATTCAGGAAACCTACGCCAAAGAGCACTGGGAAAAGCACGGTGTCACGGTGGTGTCGTATAAAGATCAGAATATGGCGTGGGGAGATTTGCTCAACGGTCGTATTGACGCCTCACTGGTGATGTCGGCGGCCGGGCAAGCCGGTTTCCTCAGCAAGCCGCAGGGGAAAGGGTTTGGCTTTATCGGCAAACCGGTATCGGACGATACGATCCTCGGCAGTGGTATCGGTTTTGGGTTGCGCAAAGGTGACGAGGCCACCAAAAAGCAGCTTGATGCCGCAATCGATAAAGTTCGTGCTGACGGCACCATCAAGACGCTGGCAGAAAAATATTTCCCCGGCATTGATGTTAGTGTCAGCACACAATAAGGCATGACCATTCTGGCGCCTGCCGTCTGATGTCCGGCAGGCGCTTTTTTATTTCCGCCGCCCCCGCTACTGTTATACAGATCTTTACGCCGCTTTCGGGCTGCTCTTATCGACAGAAAATATTTCATGTTTCGTTCATATATTCGGCAGCCAACAATTGGATTCTCAATGAATTTTGTCTAGAGTGATGCGTTCATTAAGCAACGCTTTTGCCGCTGTTTCGCGCCATCGCGAAATGCCATTTGACGACCAGAAGGACGTGTTACCAGGCATGAACCGCAGACGATTTATTCAAGCATCCATGGCCCTTGCCGCAACCTACGGCACTACCGGTGTTGCATCGCTGTTTTCCCGCGCGGCGTTCGCGGCGGAAACCGACATCGCCGATGGACAAAGCCGCAGTTTTGATTTCTCCGTGCTGCAGTCCATGGCGCACGATCTGGCGCAACAGCAATGGGGCGGTGCGCCTAAAGCGCTCCCCAACACGCTGGCGAACCTGACGCCGCAGGCTTACAACAGCATTCAGTATGATGCGCAGCACTCGCTGTGGAACAATGTGGATGGCCGTCTGCTGGACGTGCAGTTTTTCCACGTCGGCATGGGCTTTCGCCGCCGTGTGCGCATGTTCTCACTCGATCAAAACACACACCAGGCGCGTGAAATTCACTTCCGCCCGGAGTTGTTTAACTACCACGACGCGGGCGTAGATACCAAACAACTGGAAGGGCAAAGCGATCTCGGTTTTGCCGGTTTTCGCGCGTTTAAAGCGCCTGAGCTGGCGCGCCGCGATATCGTCTCGTTCCTTGGCGCGAGCTATTTCCGCGCGGTAGATAGCACCTTCCAGTATGGTCTTTCCGCACGCGGTGTAGCCATTGATACCTTTACTGATACGCCGGAAGAGTTCCCGGATTTCACCGCGTTCTGGTTTGAGACGGCGAAACCGTCCGATACCACCTTTACCGTTTATGCACTGCTCGACAGCCCGAGCATTACCGGTGCGTACAAGTTCGTGATCCACTGCGAAGAGAGCCAGGTGATCATGGATGTTGATAACCGCTTGTATGCACGCAAAGACATTAAGCAACTGGGTATCGCGCCGATGACCAGTATGTTCAGCTGCGGTAATAACGAGCGCCGCGTCTGCGATACCATTCATCCGCAAATTCACGACTCTGACCGGCTGGCGATGTGGCGTGGTAACGGCGAGTGGATCTGCCGCCCGCTAAACAACCCGCAAAAATTGCAGTTCAACGCCTACCAGGATGAAAACCCGAAAGGGTTCGGCCTGCTGCAACTCGATCGCGATTTCTCCCACTATCAGGATGTGATGGGTTGGTACAACAAACGCCCGAGTCTGTGGGTTGAGCCGCGTAACAAATGGGGTAAAGGGGCGGTAAGCCTGATGGAGATCCCGACTACCGGTGAAACGCTGGATAACATTGTCTGCTTCTGGCAACCGGAAAAACCGGTCAAAGCGGGCGATGATTTTGCCTTCCAGTACCGCTTGTACTGGAGCGCGATGCCGCCAGTACGTTCTCCGCTGGCGCGCGTTTACGCCACCCGCACCGGCATGGGCGGTTTCCCGGAAGGTTGGGCACCGGGCGAACACTACCCGGACAAATGGGCACGCCGTTTCGCCATTGATTTTGTTGGCGGCGATTTGAAAGCCGCTGCGCCGAAAGGCATTGAGCCGGTCATCACCCTCTCAAACGGTGAAGCGAAACAGGTTGAGATCCTCTATGTTGAACCGTTTGACGGTTATCGCATTCTGTTCGACTGGTATCCGACCAATGATTCCACCGATCCGGTAGACATGCGTCTGTTCCTGCGCTGCCAGGGCAACGCGATCAGCGAAACCTGGCTTTATCAATACTTCCCGCCCGCGCCGGACAAACGTAACTACGTTGATGACCGCGTCATGCGCTAATCTCACTTCGCCCCCGTTTGGGGGCGAATGCTTTGTGGAGCTGCAATGGACGATACCGTTATTCCGGTAAATGACCACCTCATGCTGCACGCCGTCGACGAGCGGTTTGTGCACGACCTTCACCAGTTAATTGTCAAAAACCGCGACTGGCTACAGCAGTTTCTCAACTGGCCGCACTCTGTCACCTCCGTTGATGACACCCGCAAAACCGCGCAGAGCAACATGCTGCTGCACCAGCGCGGTTACGCCAAAATGTTCATGATTGTGCGCGACGATGTGCTGGTGGGGGTGCTGGCGTTTAATTCGATTGAGCCGCTAAACAAAACGGCCTATATCGGCTACTGGCTGGATGAAGATTGCCAGCGGCAGGGGATTTTGTCTCAGGCCATGCAGGCCATGATCGATTTTTACGCCCGCCGCGGCGAGATCCGGCGCTTTGTCATCAAATGCCGGGTGGCGAACACGTCCAGCAATCAGGTAGCCGAACGCAACGGCTTTACGCTTGAAGGCTGCCTCAAACAGGCGGAGTTTCTCAACGGCAGCTACGACGACCAGAATATCTGGGCGAAGATCGTCGATAAGTCCCGATCGCGCTAACTGGTGGCCTGTGACACCGCTTTGCGCAGGCCATTTACCGCCGGTGAGTTCATCGGTGTCACCAGCGCGTAGTTGTAGTGATCATCACTCCAGTACTGCGCCATCACATCTTCTGCCTCGCGTTCCCCATGGGGAAGTTTGACCGGGCTTAATGGGCGGATATACCAGCCGACCCGCGTTCCGTTTCTGTCCTGATACATAATCAGCGCCGCCGGGCCTTGCGCGGTGGCAATAAGCCTCGCGCCGGATAACGTGAAACCATACTGTTCAAGATTTGGCGGCTGGTTGCCGTTGATGAAATACCGGGCGACCCAGCGGGTGAGTTCGGTTTGCTGGCTTGCCACCACATCCATGGGCGTTAACGCAGCATTATCAAAAAGTTTATAGGCCTGAACCGCGTCCTCCATCGGCTGATGAGTCATCAACATCTGCGACTCTTTTAACTGCCAGCCTGTGTAGCCGCCAACGCTTAGCGCCAGCACCAACGCGAACGCGGTGGCCAGTTTCCACTGGCGCTGCTGGCGTACCTGGCGGCGTAAATAATGCGGCTCCGGTTTTTCCAGGACAATAGCTTGCTGGCTCATGGCCTGGCGGAGTTGCTGCGCGTCGCGACGCCAGCCCGCAACCTGCGCGGCGGCATCGGGGTTTTCTGCCAGATAGCGCTCGACACGCGCTGAGGTCGCCTCATCGGTTTCGCCATCCATCCAGGCATGCAGATCGTGTTCATCCGGTGGCAACGTCATTTCAGTCTCCTCAGCGGCAGCGGCGTGGCCGTACCGTCTAGTTTCTCATGTAGCAATTTACGCGCTCGCGACAGGCGCGACATCACGGTGCCGGTCGGGATATCGAGCGTTTGGGCGACTTCTTTATAACTCAGCCCTTCAATGCTCACCAGCAACAGAATGACACGATAATCTGTGGGCAGCGTGGCGAACACCGCCAGCGTATCATCCGCCATCGCCAGTGATTCGGTAGATGCGCTGATGGCTTCCTCGCCGGTAAAAAAAGCGAGGATTTTCATATACCGTCGCTTGCGCCGCTCGGCGTCAATAAATTGGCGGTAAAGAATGGCAAACAGCCAGGCGCGCAGGCTCCGTTCGCCATGATTATCCGGGCTGCGCGTCAGCGCTTTCATCAGGCAACTTTGCACCAAATCTTCCGCGCTGTGCGGGTTGCGGGTTAGCCACAGTGCAAAGCGTTGCAAATGTGGCATCACCTGACGAATCTCATCATCAGTCAGTTGCATAGCTTGCCTTCATCGCTTGCGCGTTCCCGACATACTCTCAAATACGCCATCGCGGAGCACGAGGGCATGAAATAACGCAGCGGCTAAATGCAGCATCACCGTTGCGAACAGCGCCAGTGCCACCAGGGAATGCAACGGACGCAGCAGTGCGTAAACATCATTACTCACCGGCAGGATAGGCGGTAACACCCAACCCCCGACCGATACCGGGTAGCCCGCTGCCGAAAGCATTCCCCAGCCAATCAGCGGCTGCGCAATCATCATGGCATAAAGCGCCCAATGTGAGAGGTGCGCCATCGCGCGTTGCCAACCCGGAAGAGTCGCCGGTAACGCGGGCGTGGCAGTATAAAACCGTAACCACAGACGGACCAGCACCAGCACAAGAATCATTAAACCCAGCGGTTTGTGAATGGACACCAGCAGGCTGTGCAGGGATGAGACGGTGGAAACCATCACGACGCCAATAAACAGCATCGCCACGATCGCTGCCGCCATTAACCAGTGCAGCACGCGCAGCGCCGGGTGGAAATACGCAACCTGTTTCATAAATGAGCTCCAGCCTGGGCGGATTGTTCGCGGGTGCGCGCATTGTAAGATTTAGCATAGGCTGCTGAACGCGCATTAAGTAACGGATCGTCAGAGGCGGCAATGCCATCCGGCAGGATCAGCGGATCGTAATTGATGTCATTGCACGGCCCATTTTGCTGTTCTGTTGCATGGGTGAGTACCAGCGTTCCGGCGTTGACCGTTTGTCTGTCTGCTGGCCAGATTTTCGTGGCATTACTGCCATCGTCACCCGGCTGGGCAACCGTGACCAACAGATCCCATTTCAGCGGCCCTTGCGCCAGACGCTGTTTAAGATCGGTTTGCAGGAAATCTTTATCCTTTTTTTCTTCCGCACTGATGGGCCGATAATCGGTATGCGGCACCATGCTCCAGCGAACCAGATGCGCCATGCCGGACTTATCCATAAAACGGAACGCGTTCAGGCTGTTAAAGCGATCGCTGGCCCAGCTTGAAGAGGGAACATTCTGCTTTGCCCACGCCAGAAATGGCTTGATTTCGGGATTCTTTTGCACAAAGGCGGTAAATTTATCCGCATTCGGTTTGCCGGTTGCCGCATCAGGTAGCGAGGCAACCTGTAATTCATAAAATTGCTCAACGGTGGAGACCGGGAAGAAGGGCATCGCATTCATGCCGGTGCGCCACTGTTCGCCGTTCGCCAGCTGAAACGCCAGCGCCATACTGCGCACGGGAACGGCGTAATCCGGCGCGGCAGGGTTGCCTCCGGCAATGGCAAAACGTCCGGTTACCGGCGTTTCACCCGCCGCAAACACCGAGGCGCGCGATAGCGTGCTGGCATTGCCGTTGGAGATAAAACTACCAATAACACAGAGACCTTTGGCGTGATTTCGCCGGTAACCCGGATGTTCGCCGCCCGCTTGTTGTAAGACATTCACCAGTTTGTCTGCGCTCAGGCGCTGTGGCGTTAACCAACCGCCGCCCCAGAGAAACAGCACAATCAACACCAGGGGAATAAGTGCTATCACGGCGAGACGCGCAATGATCTGGCCGGTCGTAAATGGAGTGTTTGTCATAGTTGCTCACCTGCTAATCATGAGCGGATAAGACGAAGCAACGGCGCGTTTATTCCACGAGGAAGAAAAAAAACTTTTGTGAAAAAAGCCTGCAACAGAATTTACGTTGCAGGCCCGGTATTATTAGGGGTTCATCGCCGCAAAGAGCGTGGCGAAGGTGCCGTCTTTTTCCGCCCAGCGCCGGTGTTTATCACGCTCCAGCACGATTTCACCCGCAGGGTGATCGCCGTGCTCAATCATTGACATTACTTCACGGATATAAGCAGGCAACGCCATCGCGCGCGGATCGGTTGCCTGCTGCGCGCCGGTGAGCGTTGTTTGTACATAGGGGGGTGAAAGCTCAAGGACTTCAACAGGGATATGGCGAAGTTGATGGCGCAAACAAACCAGCCACGTATGCAAAAAGGCTTTGCTGGCGCAGTAAGTGGGGAAATCGGCTCTTGGCAGAAACGCCAGCGCCGAACTGGTCGCCAGTAGTGTGGCTTTCGGCTGGTGTTGAATCAAAGGCAAAAATGCAGCGACAGTCCGGATAACCCCAACAATATTGGTCGCGACGATCGCCTGCGCCATCTCTGCATCCCCGTTGCCAGTGGCATAATCTTCTTTGCCTGAAATCCCGGCATTGGCAATCAGCACATTCAGCCGCGGATACTGCGAGCTGACGCGTTTGGTGAGCGCAGCAAGCATTGCCGCATCATCAACATCCAATTGGAATCCCGCCATTCCGGGGTTATTACGCGTTACCTCATCCAGCAGCGCCTGACGGCGGCCGGTAATGATGACCTGATTACCTCGTGCATACAGCGCTTCAGCCAGCGCACGGCCAATGCCGCTGGTTGCGCCGGTGATAAGAATGGTGTTACCGCTAATGTTCATAAAACGTCCTCTCCAGTGATGCGTAATGGAAAGGCGACGACACAATCCCGCAACCGGGAAGGTAACGGGAAATTAGGGATCAGAAGTGAGTGCCGCGCCTGTATTAGGGATCCTGTTTTCTCAGCGGAGACCCTCAGGAACCTGGGCGCGTTGGATGACGGTAACGCCTACGACATAGTGGAAAATGCCGGGTGATTATATTTTCGGCATCAATAACAGACAAGCGAATTATAAAGAGCCGACCAGCGGCGTGCGGGTAATGTGCTGCGTGTCGTTAATCACTTTCGGCCCGCGTAACAGAATACTTTCGCCTTCCTGCGCGTCGACAACCGCATCACCGCCAATTTCAATCTGATGCTCGATCAGCACATTACCGTGAATGCGCGCATTGCCCTGAATCACCACTTTTTCATCCAGTTGCAGCGGCCCTCCGCGTAACCAGGCGCGACCGCCAACCAGTACGTGGTGTTTTAAAATACAGTTGCCTTCTACAACCGCGTTTTCTGCCACCTGCGAGCTATAGCGAATCGTCGGGATCTCATCCTCAAGCGTCCCGGCGACTACGCGCGCGGAGCCATACACTTTGGCACAGTCGCACACCCAGACGTCATTGAGTTCGTTGCCTTCGAGCAGGGCGAAATCAAAGACTTCGGCACGGTGTTCGATAAACGCATAATTGACGATGGCATCGCCATAAATTTGCGCCTGATGCACCACGCGCGACTGGCTGACGGTGGCGCGATCGTAAATCTGTAAAATCTGTTCGTTGTCCGGTGTTAAACCTTGGGCTGCAATGATGTCGCAGCCGTTGAGAATGCGCGCATCGCCACGCAAATGACATAAACCGCGCACGGTGGAGGCCTGAACCGTGACACTGTCACTTAATTGCGCGCCGTGGCTCACATTACTGCCGTCAACCCAGGCATTATCAAGAACAATGACATCGTGGCAAATCACGCATGGTTGGGTGATACGTGCATCGCCACGCACCATGCTGCCAAGAAAAACCATGCTGTTTTCATCGTAAATCCAGCAATTTCCCTGCTGATCGAGCACATTTTCATTATCGACCCAGCCACCCGCGCTGCCCGCCACTACATCGTTAAAATCGCGCAGGGCGATAATCTGGCGCAGCGCGACAGAGCGCTTCTCGCCGCCAATCTGGTAGCGCATTGTCCTTTGCTCATCGCTGAGTCGATACTTATTCATGCTACATTTCCTCGATCTGCCTGAGTTAAACGTAGCAAATTTTACGCTGCTGGCTATCCGCCAGCGAAACCAATAAAATGCACAAAAAATGCAACTTATAAATTCGCGACGTATTGAGGAATAGCATGACCACCCGCACTGATAGCTACTTTACTGAAAAATACAGCATGACGCCGACCCATTCGGAAGTACTTAACGCCGTTAATTATGTCCAACCGGGCAAAGCGCTGGATCTCGGCTGCGGTAATGGCCGCAACAGTCTTTTTCTCGCCAACCGGGGTTTTGACGTCACCGCGTGGGATAAAAATCCGAACAGCCTGAGCAACTTACAAAATATCCGCGAAGCGGAAGGGCTGGAAAACTTACATATCGAGGCGGTTGATCTCAACAACCTGAGTTTTGACGGCGAGTACGATTTTATTCTCTCGACTGTAGTGCTGATGTTTCTGGAAGCGAAAACCATTCCAGGGCTGATTGCCAATATGCAGCGCTGCACCAAACCGGGCGGCTATAACTTGATTGTCGCGGCAATGGACACGGCAGATTTCCCGTGCACGGTCGGCTTCCCGTTTGCCTTTAAAGAGGGTGAGTTGCGCGATTACTACGTGGGCTGGGAGTTGCTGAAATACAACGAAGAGGTTGGCGAGCTTCATCGCACCGATGCCAACGGCAACCGCATAAAATTGCGCTTTGCCACGTTGCTGGCACGCAAATCTGCGTAAGTTTTCCCACGGCAGGCAGTAAAGGAGCCGGAAGGATGCCACCGGTTCTTATACTGCCAGTCCGCAGTTTTTTCTATGAACACTCGCTGCATCACGCCTGTTTCGCTATTCGCCTGGTAAACGCCACCGGCAAACTCTTTGAGGATTACGGTGATGAAGTGTCACCGCTGGCGCGCCAAATGCTGAATGGCAAGGCCATCCAGCACTTTCGTGAGATCCGCATCCGGCACCATTGGACTGAAAGGGTTAATGCAGCTCAGTTCTGACGACATCGCCGCTCAGCTTGTTTAGCGCGCCGCCAGCAGGCAAAGCTGCAGCGCCACATTGTATGAAGCTTCGAAGGCACGCAGCGGCAAGAACTCAAAACGCGAGTGGAAATTATGCGCGCCGGTGAAGAAATTTGGTGTCAGCAAACCCTTAGCAGAAAGCGCTGCACCGTCGGTGCCGCCGCGCATTGGTGTCGGTTTTGGCGTGATACCCAGCGATTCCATGGCTGCAAACAGTAAATCAATCGCCCGGCGATCTTCGCCAATCGCGTTGCTGATATTGCTGTAGGTATCGCTAATGCTGTACTCAACTTTCGCAGTGGGATATTGGGCGGCAATTTTTGCTGCCACATCGGCAATTTGCTGTTTGCGTTTCGCAAAACTCTCGCTGTCAAAGTCACGAATGTTGGCGTTCAGCGTCGCGTAACTCTGCACGGCATTGATCCCGTTAAACCAGATATAGCCTTCGCGTCCTTCTGTGTGCTCCGGCGTTTGCTGGCGATCGAAATGGCTGATGTAATCCATCGCCATCAATAGCGGGTTCACCAGCACGCCTTTCGCTGACATCGGGTGCGCGGTCACCCCGGTAAACTGGATTTGCGCGCTGGCGGCGTTGAAATTCTCATAAACAATTTCGCCCAGTTCGCAGCAGTCGATTGTCCAGGCAAAATCAACATCAAAACGCGCTAAATCCAGCGCTTTCGCACCGCGCAGTCCCACTTCTTCATCGGGCACAAAGGCCACCACGATATCGCCGTGACGCTGTTCTGGCGTCAGGTTTTCCAGCAGCGTCATCACCACGGTAACGGCGGCTTTGTTGTCCGCGCCGAGTACGCTGGTTCCGTCACTGAAAATAATCTCTTCATTCGGATACGCGAGGATCTCCGGATGCTCATCAACGCGCAGCCAGATATCTTGCACGTTGTTCAGGCAGAGATCTTGCCCCTCAAAGCGCAGGATCTGCGGATAAATATGCGGTGATAAACCGACATCTACGGTGTCGATATGGGTGATAAAACCAATGCGCGGCGCACCCGGAACATTGCCTTTTTTCACGGCGGTGACGGTCGCGTGATTGTCAATGACAATCTGTTCCAGACCCAGTGTTTTCAACTCATTAGCCAGTTCACGCGCCATATCAAATTGCCCGACAGTCGTGGGTAACGTGGTGGCGCTGGGATCGCTTTGGCTGGTGATGTTGAGATAGCGAAAGAAGCGATGCGTTAATTGACTGGTCAGCGACGATGACATAGTGATTCCTTCTTTATTCGAATTATCAGGTGTTTGCAAATTCACTTTAATGTTATTTATGAGAGGGCAAACAACAAGCCTTTACAATAAAACAACAGGAAAAACTATGATTAGCAAACCGACAACACTTGCTCTGGCGTTGGCCGCGATGATAGTGAGTTCTTCTGTAGCGGCGAAAACGCTGGTCTATTGCTCGGAAGGCTCGCCGGAAAACTTCAACCCGCAACTTTATACCTCGGGCACCAGCGTCGATGCCAGCGCGGTGCCGGTCTATAACCGGCTGGTGGATTTCAAAATAGGCACCACGCAACTGCAACCCAGCCTC
Source organism: Kosakonia quasisacchari (assembly GCF_004331415.1). Classification (GTDB taxonomy): domain Bacteria; phylum Pseudomonadota; class Gammaproteobacteria; order Enterobacterales; family Enterobacteriaceae; genus Kosakonia; species Kosakonia quasisacchari. The sequence continues at coordinate 131,831 of NZ_SJOP01000011.1, read as the reverse complement.
GCGGAAAGCTGGGATGTGAGCGAAGACGGCAAGGTTTACACCTTCCATCTGCGTAAAGGGGTGAAGTTCCAGAGCAATAAATACTTTACACCAACGCGCGATTTTAATGCCGATGATGTGATCTTCTCATTTATGCGGCAAAAAGACGCCAATAACCCCTATCACAATGTCTCCAACGGCACTTACTCGAACTTTGAAAGCCTCGAGTTCGGTTCGCTGATCACCGCGATTGATAAAGTTGACGACCATACCGTGCGCTTTACGCTGGCGCACCCGGAAGCGCCGTTTGTCGCTGACCTTGGCTGGTATTTTGCGTCGATCCTCTCAGCGGAGTATGCCGATGCGATGTTAAAGGCAGGGACACCGGAACGCGTCGATATGGACCCAATTGGTACCGGGCCGTTCCGGCTGGCGCAGTATCAGAAAGATTCGCGCATTCTGTTTACCGCGTTCGACGGTTACTGGCAGGGCAAAGCCAAAATTGATCGCCTGGTCTTCAGCATCACGCCGGATGCTTCTGTACGCCTGGCAAAACTGGAGAAGAACGAGTGCCAGGTTATGCCGTTTCCCAATCCGGCGGATTTGCCGCGCCTGAAAGAGAACAAAGACATCACGCTGATGAGCAAAGCCGGGCTGAATACCGGGTTCCTGTCGTTTAATACGCAAAAAGCGCCGCTGGATAACGTAAAAGTGCGCCAGGCGCTGGCGCTGGCGATCAACAAACCGGCGATCATTCAGGCTGTGTTTCAGGGAACGGGCACCGCAGCGAAAAACCTGCTGCCGCCAGGCGTCTGGAGCGCAGATAGCGAACTGAAGGATTACGACTACGATCCGGAAAAAGCCAAAGCGCTGCTGAAAGAGGCCGGGGTAGCGCCGGGAACGAGCATTGATTTATGGGCGATGCCGGTGCAGCGCCCCTATAACCCGAACGCCAAACGTATGGCCGAGATGATCCAGGCCGACTGGGCGAAAGTGGGCGTGCAGACCAAAATCGTCACCTATGAGTGGGGCGAATACCTGAAACGGGTGAAAGGCGGCGAGCACCAGGCGGCGCTGATGGGCTGGACCACCGCAACCGGCGATCCGGATAACTTCTTTGGCCCGCTGTTTACCTGTACGTCTGCCAATGGCGGTTCGAATTCAGCGAAATGGTGTTACGCGCCATTTGACAAAATTATCGCCGAAGCGAAAGCCACCAGCGATCATGAAAAACGTGTTGCGCTGTACAAAGAGGCGCAGCAGATGATGCATGATCAAATGCCAGCGGTGATGATTGCCCACTCAACGATTTTCGAACCGGTACGTAAAGAGGTGCAGGGCTACGAAATCGACCCGTTTGGCAAACATATTTTCTGGCAGGTTGATCTGAAGAAATAACCATTAATAGGCGAGCAAACCCAGCGCACTAGCGGTTTGCTCGCGAACATCACTTAGCGTTAAGGGTGGTGGTATAGATCTTATCAAAGCCGTTGCTCACAAAGACGTTTTACCCTCCCACAAAATGCCGCTGCGTTTGCTATACCTTATAGGCAATTGTGCATTCACAGGGACATCCTCATGCGTTGGTTAGCGTTGCCGTCTTTTCTGGTCTGCTGGCGTTATCAGGCTGTGCGTCAAAAGTGACTCAACCGGAAAAATATTCCGGGTTTCTAAAAGATTATTCCGGGCTACAGGAAACCACATCCGCCACCGGTAAACCGGTGCTTCGCTGGGTGGCGCCGGGTTTTGACCCGGCGAAATACGACAGTATTGTCTACCACCCGGTAACCTATTACCCGGTAGCGAAACCTACCAGCCAGGTGAATCAACAGGTGCTGGATGGCGTTCTCAACTATACCAACAGCAAGCTGAAAGCCGCTGCCGCTTCGCGTAAACCGCTGGTGACATCGCCAGGCCAGCACAGCCTGATTTTCCGCGGGGCGATAACCGGCGTGGATGCCAGCAAACAAGGGTTGCAGTTCTATGAAGTGGTGCCGGTCGCAATGGTCGTGGCGGGAACACAGATGGCAACCGGCCATCGCACGATGAACACCCATCTCTATTTCGAAGGCGAGTTGATTGACGCGCAGACCAATGCGCCAGTGTTGAAAGTAGTGCGCCAGGGGCAAGGGAAAGATGTGAACAATGAAAATGCGCCGGTCTCCGTCGACTCTCTGAAACAAGTCATTGACGATATGGCGACCGACGCGACGATGTTTGATATCAGCAAGCGTTAGCTTTTCGCCGTGTTCCGCGCCCGCCCAGCCAGTTTTCCGGGCGGGTAAACATCACCAGATTGCCGGTGAGGATCAGCAACAAGCCGGCAACGCCATTGAAATGCCAGATATAACCCTCGAAGAACGTCGAAACGGTTAGCGCAACCAGCGGAAAAAGCAGGGTGCTATAAGCCGCTTTGCTGGGGCCAATTCGCCCGACCAGCGTAAAATAGGCACCAAAGCCTATTACCGAGCCGAACAGCGCCAGATAGACCAGCGCGCCAAGGTAACTGGCAGTCCATTGCGGGGTAAAATCGTCACCGCGCAGCAGGCCAATTGCTCCCATAATCAACGTGCCGTAGAGCATCGCCCAACTGTTAGTGGTGATGGTTTCCAGCCCTTTTCGCTGGTGGCGCAGGCTTATCATATTGCCAAACGAGAAACCCAGCGTGCCCAGCGCCGACAGGCCAATCCCCATCAGTAGCGTTATGCTCCAGCCACTGTTGACCAGATCTTGCCAGAACAGCGTCACGATCCCCGTCAGGCCGAGGATCGCCGCGACAAAAAAGCGTGCTGGCGGTTTTTGACCGAAAAAGAGATAACTGTTTATCGCATTAAACAAAACCGCCATCGAGAAGATCACCGACTCCAGCCCGGTACTGATCCACGCGGCGGCGGTGTAGAAGCACCAGAAATTGAAACCGAACACGCAGCAGCCCTGTAACAGACAAAACAGATGATCGCGCAGCGGCAGGGCGCGCAGTTTACGCTGCGCCAGCAATATCAGCATCATTGCCACTGTTGCCAGAGCAAAACGCCAGAAAATTGACACCGGCGCAGGAACCGGGCCTTGTTGTAAAAAAATCGCAATCCAGGTTGTCCCCCAGATAATCACCACCAAACCGTACAGCAATGCGTTCATATTGAGTTCCGATGCGTAAAACGAACGCTGAGTGTGGCAAAACGCCAACGCGCGGGCTTGCACTGGTTTGCGCCGGACTTGCATATTCTTGCGCTTTTCTTTACACAACGCTGGTATCCGCCGCCTGCTATTCATAGACTGGGGTTCTGGTGACTCTATGATAATTTCCGCGAATGTCTGAACACTACGAAGCCTTTGAAAACCTCAGTAAACACAACGCCGTGTTGCACAACTCGGTGGCGCTGCACTCTGGCATACAACTGGCGGCCTGGTCGAACAAACGCGATAACATCACCCAATATTGCAATCACCACACCCTGAGCTTGTACGTTGCCGACGGCTACGAGAGCTACCACAAAACCGCCTACGGCTGGAAAAACGGCGGCGGGCCGGATCGTTTTTGTCTGATGCCAAAAGAGAGCGAATCAATATGGGATATTCGCGATACGTTGTCTTTTGTGCATCTTTATTGTACCGATGAGCATCTGCGTGAAGTGGGTGAGCAGGTGTGGGATCGCAGCCCGGCGTCGTTCACGCTGGATGAGAAAACATTTTCCCAGGATACGCGTATTACTGCGCTCTATCGCCAGTTTTTACTGGATTGCAACTGGCAGCAAAACGCAAACCAGTTAACGCTCAGCACCGCATCGACGCTTTTACTGACACACTTAGTGCAACACTACAGCAACGTGCAGTGGCAACTGCCGACTGTCACAGGCGGCCTGGCACCCGTGGTGTTGCGCACGGTGCTGGAATTTATCGATGCGCATCTGGCAGATCCGCTGCTGCTGGCGGATCTGGCGGCGCAGGCCGCACTTAGCGAATACCACTTTGCACGCATGTTCCGCCAGTCAATGGGCGTTGCGCCGCACCAGTTCGTCATGCAACGGCGCATGATGCGGGCAAAAGATCTGTTACTTCACAGCGATCAGCCGCTGACCACCATTGCGCTGGCCTGCGGTTTTAACTCTGCCAGCCATTTCAGCAACCGTTTCAAAGCGGCGAAAGGCATGACTCCCTCGCAGTTACGCGCGTCGCGCTAAGTGCAATGCGCTATAGCAGATCCCGCCGATCACTAACCCCCAGAATGCAGAACCAATCCCCAACAGCGTGACGCCGCTGGCGGTAACCAGAAAAGTAACAATCGCGGCGTCGCGATCGCGCTCATTGATGAGCGCCTGGCGCAGGCTACCGCTAATTGTGCCTAGCAGTGCCAGCCCGGCTAACGTCTGGATCCAGCTTAACGGTAACGCCGCCAGCAGCGAAGTTATCGATCCCCCAAACAGACCCGCCAGCAGATAGAATACGCCAGCGGCTCCCGCGGCCAGCCAGCGTTTTTCTGGCTGCGGGTGGGCATCCGGGCTTTGGCAGATCGCCGCAGTGATGGCGGCAATACAAATTGAATAAACACCAAACGGTGAGAGTAATAGCGCCAGTACACCAGTAAAGATAATCAACGGAGAAACCGGAACGTGGTAGCCCGCTGCCTGCATCGTGGCGAAACCGGGCGCGTTCTGCGACGCCATCGTCACCAGAAAGAAGGGAACACCGATACTTACCAGTGACGTCCAGTGAAATTCTGGTGCGGTATAGACGGGAAGAACCACTGCAAAACTCAGGCTATTCGTGACAACGTCACCACCAAGTATCGCAACCAGTGCACCGACAACGAGCGTCGCGACAATGGCATAGCGCGGCGCCAACGCTTTGCAGATAAGCCAGGCCAGCAGCATGCTGCCACACAAAGCGAAATGCCCCGGAATATTGCTAAAGGCCTGCAAACCAAAGCGCAGCAAAATGCCCGCCAACATGGCTGCCGCCAGGGTATGGGGAATGATTTTCATCAACCTGGCGAACAAGCCGGTGATGCCGCACAGGACAATTAATGCATTGGCAAAGATAAATACGCCAACCGCTTCATTTAGTGAAATGCCTTGTAGGCTGGTCGCCAACAATGCCGCGCCCGGTGTCGACCAGGCGGTGAGTACCGGCATGCGATACCAGACACTCAGCGCCAGCGTACTGATGCCCATGCCCAGACCGAGCGCGGTCATCCAGCCGGCAATTTGCGTCGCACTTGCGCCTGCCGCCGAAGCTGCTTGCCAGATAATGGCGGCGGAGCTGGCATAACCGACCAACACAGCGACAAAGCCAGCCAGCACGCTGGTAAAAGGAACGGCAGAAGAAAGTGAAAAGGCAGCGGTGCGCATGAAATAATCCTTGTGCGTTATAGCATCCGCATAAAATATCACTGGCCGTTATAGCGCACAAGCTGGCAGTGCAATAAGGTATTTAGCGTGGTTATAGTTTCGCTCTCTAAAAAAGAAACGCTGCGCTATACTGCCCCGGATTTTTCTTCCCGGAGGTGTAATGAACATCGCAGACTATCTGGCAAGCACCTTAAAACTTCTCCGTCAGGGCCGTGGCTGGAGCCTTTCCCGGCTGGCAGAAGAGACGGGCGTTTCTAAAGCGATGCTCGGGCAAATTGAGCGAAATGAATCAAGCCCGACGGTGGCGACACTCTGGAAAATCGCCACCGGCCTGAATGTGCCGTTTTCTACCTTTATTGCTCCGCCAGAGAGCGACACGCCGCACGCCTACGATCCTGAACAACAAGCCATGGTGATCACGCCCATTTTTCCGTGGGATGAAAAGCTGCATTTTGATCTCTTTTCCATTGCGCTGGCACCGGGCGCGATAAGTGAATCGACGCCGCACGAAAGCGGGGTGATTGAGCATGTGATTGTTATCAATGGTGCGCTGGATTTATGTCTGGGCGGGCAGTGGAAAACATTTACCAGTGGGATGGGGGTGCGTTTTGCCGGCGATGAAGCCCATGCGTATCGCAACAGCTCCGCGCACACGGTGCATTTCCACTCGTTGATTCATTATCCAAAAGAAAAAGCCGCAAGCACGCCTGCGGCAAAGAACGACGACGATTAATAACGCGACAACGTTGACCCGCCATACTCCGGGCTGCAGGAAAGTTCAGCCTCACCTGCAACCGGCAATACAGTGGATAAAACGTGACGAGGAATGTCCGAGTCACCACTCTATCGCCGCATGTAACACAGCGGAAATAGCAATTTCGACATTGCATTGCCGACAGGCGCAAATTCCCCCTGCGGCAGGTGGTGAAACGCCCCGGTTGTGACTACAATAGCCGCCATTTTGTACATAATGGATAACGACGATTGTATGCGCCTGCAACCCCATCATCTTGAACTGTTAAGCCCGGCTCGCGACACCGCCATTGCCCGTGAGGCCATACTTCATGGCGCTGACGCGGTCTACATTGGCGGCCCGGGTTTCGGTGCGCGCCATAACGCCGGTAACAGCCTGCGCGATATCGCCGAACTGGTGCCTTTCGCGCATCGCTACGGCGCGAAAGTGTTTATCACCCTGAACACTATTCTTCATGATGATGAGCTGGAACCGGCGCAGAGCCTGATCCATGACCTGTACCAGGCCGGTGTCGATGCGCTGATCGTGCAGGATATGGGCGTACTTGAGCTGGATATTCCACCGATTGAGCTGCATGCCAGTACGCAGTGCGACATTCGCAGCGTGGAAAAAGCCAAATTCCTCTCCGATGTTGGCTTTAGCCAGATTGTGCTGGCGCGTGAGCTGAACCTTGAGCAGATCCGCGCCATTCATAGCGCAACCGACGCCACCATTGAGTTCTTTATCCACGGTGCGCTGTGCGTGGCCTATTCCGGGCAGTGCAATATCTCCCATGCGCAGACCGGGCGCAGCGCCAACCGTGGCGACTGCTCCCAGGCGTGCCGCTTGCCCTATACGCTGAAAGACGATCAGGGTCGTGTCGTGGCTTATGAAAAACACCTGCTGTCAATGAAAGATAACGATCAGAGCGCCAACCTGGCGGCGCTGATCGATGCCGGTGTGCGTTCCTTCAAAATTGAGGGGCGCTACAAAGATATGAGCTACGTGAAGAATATCACGGCGCACTATCGCCAAATGCTGGATGCCATTATTGACGATCGTGGCGATTTGGCGCGCGCTTCCGCCGGGCGAACAGAGCACTTCTTTATTCCGTCGACCGATAAAACCTTCCATCGCGGCAGCACCGATTATTTTGTCAATGCGCGCAAAATTGATATCGGCGCGTTTGATTCACCGAAATTTATCGGCCTGCCGGTCGGTGAAGTGCTGAAAGTGGCGAAAGATCATCTTGATGTTGAAGTGACGGAACCGCTGGCCAACGGTGATGGGCTGAACGTGCTGGTGAAGCGTGAAGTGGTGGGTTTTCGCGTCAACGTCGCCGAGAAAACGGGCGAAAACCGTTATCGCGTGTTCCCGAACGAAATGCCGGATGCACTGCGAACGCTGCGCCCGCACCATGCGCTGAACCGCAACCTTGACCATAACTGGCAGCAGGCATTACTGAAAACCTCCAGCGAGCGTCGCATCGGCGTAGATATTGAGCTTGGCGGCTGGCAGGAACAACTGGTTCTGACGCTCACCAGCGAAGATGGCGTCAGTGTTACCCACACGCTGGACGGGCAGTTTGACGAAGCCAACAATGCGCAAAAAGCGCTGGAAAGCCTGAAAGACGGGCTGGCGAAACTGGGGCAAACCCGGTATTACGCGCAGGCGATCGCCGTGAATCTGCCGGGGGCGCTGTTTGTGCCCAACAGCCAACTTAACCAGCTGCGTCGCGAAACGGTAGAGATGCTGGAAGAAGCACGACTGGCGAGTTACCAGCGCGGCAGCCGCAAACCGGTGGCGACACCCGCGCCTATTTACCCGGAAACACACTTGTCGTTCCTGGCTAACGTTTATAACCATAAAGCGCGTGAATTTTATCAACGCTACGGTGTGCAACTGATTGACGCCGCCTTCGAAGCGCATGAAGAGAAGGGCGATGTGCCGGTGATGATCACCAAACACTGTTTGCGCTTCGCCTTCAACCTGTGCCCGAAACAGGCGAAAGGAAACATCAAAAGCTGGCGCGCGACGCCGATGCAACTGGTGCATGGCGACGAAGTGCTGACGCTGAAGTTTGACTGCCGTCCGTGTGAAATGCATGTGATTGGCAAAATTAAGCACCATATTCTGAAAATGCCTCTGCCGGGCAGCGTAGTGGCGTCGATAAGCGCCGATGACTTATTAAAAACGTTGCCAAAACGCAAATAAACAAAGGGTGGCACTATGCCACCCTGTTTTTTTTACTGCCCCTAAAACAATTCTCCTGAATAGCCATAAATTATCCCGTCGCAGTAAGAACAATCATGCGTTAATAACCGTAATACGTTAATCTAGCCGGGCGAAAATAATAAGAAATGGCTTATTGATGATATTCATGGAGAGGGAATGCGTAAATTTACGTTAGGCGCCTTGCTTGTCGCAGGTGCATTTTTGTTGTCTGCCTGTACGCCAGGCCCGCTCGGAACGCAGCGTTATCAGCCCTATACCGGCAGCGATGCCACAGTGGTCTATACGCAAGCTAATAAGGCACATCAGGGGCTTTTTTATTTCCAGCGTTATAACAAAGAGGGTGACTGCTTTAATTCCGCCGAGATGATTTACATCAGCAATAATATGCTCGATGGCGTTGTTGATCGGCTTTTTACCAGCCGGCTTAAAGGCGATCAGTACTGGACATTAATCGTACAAGATAATTCAAGCGGCAGGATGTGGATTCATGAGACCGCATTTTTCCTTGAAAAAGGAAAACACTATGTGGCAATCAGCTCCCGTGGGGCGGTTGAAATTCCGGCAGATTTGAATATCACCAGCCAGGACGATCTGGATAAAGTGTATGACCGCTATAAAGATAAACCGGCTAAACCGTGGAATTTACGCCGTGGCATCTGTAAGTCCTGGTTATCCAAAGCGATGGGATCGTAATCTCTTAAGCAAGCGTTCTTAAAAACCGTGTCTACAAGATAAAAAATAGGCCTTTCGTGATGGCGAAAGGCCTGTTTGCATTTCAGGATAGATTAGCGGTCATCACCTGGACGACTTTCTTCCGGCAGTGGCGGTTTCTTACCGCTGTGTTTGTCGTTGTGTTTATTATCCGGGCGCGGCGGCTTATCCTGCTTGTGTTTCGGCGGCGGCGCGTCGTGCATCGGTTTTTTATCACCTTTATGGTGCTGGCCGTTTGGGGACTGTTCCGGCGGTAGCGGCGGACGTTCGTCGGCAAACACCATGGAAGAGAAGCTCACCGCCAGAATGGCAGACACCAGTGCAATCTTTTTCATCTTTTACATCCTTACTCGTTCTATTGCGTGGCGACGATTTGACGATAAAAAAGTGAAGGGATTATGGAGCGTTACGCCTTCGGGATTATTCCTGGCGGCGCGGTGGAAGATAGCGCCAGTAGGGCGGTGAGCCGAAACTCGCCAGTAAAAAATCAATCACAGTGCGCGTGTTAAGTGACGGATATTTCCCGCCAGGGTAGAGCAACCAGAGCGACTGCTGCATTGCCGAATAACTGGCGGTGAAATCGGGCATGAGCGCCACAAGCTCGTTGCGGTTTAGCATTTCACCGACTTGCCAGTCCGGAAAAAGTAATATTCCCCCATCACTTAGTGCTGCCTGTAACAGCAATTCCGCGTTATCCGAAACGATTTTGGCCTGCGGCGAAAACTGGCAGGATTTCTCTCCTCGCTGAAAACGCCAGCGCTGTAAACCGCTTTTCCCGCGATACGCCAGTAACCGGTGCGACTGCAACTCCTCCGGCGTGTTCGGTTGGCCATAACGGCGCACATAAGCGGGTGTCGCCACCAAATGGCACTGCTGATGCGCAATCAGCCGACCATGCAGCTCGGAATCTTGCAGCGCTGCGATACGCAGCAGCAGATCAGTGCCGTCGGCAAACGGGTCGATATAGTCATCGTTCAGGTTTAGTTCGATGTGCAGACGCGGATAACGCTCGCTCAACTCACTGATCTTTGGGCCAATATGGCGCAGGCCAAACGAGGTCGGGGCATTAATGCGAATGCGCCCGCCAGGCTCATCCCGGCGCTCGTCCACCTGGGTTTGCGCGTCCGCAAGCTGCTGTAACATGGCGCGAAACGTGTCGGCATAGATATGACCCGCCTCAGTGGCAATCACCGCGCGCGTGTTGCGATACAACAACTGGGTTTCCAGCGCCTGCTCCAGTTGTTGAACCACGCGGGATAAGGATGATGCCGCCAGGCCTTCGTTACGGGCGACTTCGGATAAGTTGCCCTCGCGAACAATGGCGAGAAACAGCTGCATTGAGCGGGCACTAATTTGACTGAGCTTCTTCATCTGTGCGTAATCTGCAAAGGTCCATGGCGCATTGTAGTGTTTTTGCGAACAGGTTACATCGCTAAGCTACGCGAACACTTAATACGGAGAAGAATCATGAGCACTGTAGTGAAAGCTTTCGATGAAACCGTCCGCCAGCGCTTTTCCGCCCGCGCATTTCTACCCACGCCGTTAACGGACGAGCAAATTCAGGACGTATTGCAGGATGCGCAATTTTCGCCGTCTAACTGCAACACGCAGCCGTGGCATGTGCATGTGGTGTCCGGTGAAACGAAAAATCGTCTTGGAAAAAGGATGACGGAAAACGATCTAGAAGGGCACCAGACGCCGGATTTCACCTTTTCCTATGACGATTTTCACGGCGACTATTTCGAGCGCGCTCATGAGCAAGCGCGAATCTATTACGATGCGATTGGCGTTGCGCGTGAAGATAAAGCGCGGCGTAAAGAGGCTTATCTGCGTAATTATCAATTTTTTAACGCACCACACGCAGCGTTCCTGTTTATGCCGTCCTTTGGCGACAATATCCGCGTTGCCTCCGACATTGGTATGTACGCCCAGAGCTTTTTGCTATCGCTAACTGCGCGCGGTTTTGCCGGTATTCCGCAAACCTTACTGGGTTTTCACGCCGATTTAATCCGCGCCGAACTGGGCGTTTCTGATGATTATCGTCTGCTGTTCGGCATCTCGTTTGGTTATGCCGATCTGTCTGCGCCGTCTGCGAAAACACGCATGCCGCGCATTCCTGTTGAGCAAAGTGTGGTGATGCACGGGTAACGCCGTATACGACCAGAGACGCTTATAGAGAACATTGGCGTCTCTGTCCGTGCTACGCAGCACAAAGCGCGCGGGCGCTTTGTTTCCACTCATCAACCTGATCGGGGTGCAGAAAGGAAAAATAAACGGTGGTGTTATCAGGAAGGATATTTTGCAGGGCCTGCATGCAGTTGGCTTCGCAGGGGCGTAATTCGATATAAACGCTGGTGATCGGCAACTGTTCATCGCCATTGCCCGATTTCTCAATGCGTCGTATCGCGGCAATCAGCGCCGCCATTTCGCCATGCAATTTCACCCAATTGTTGGTGTAAATATCCGGTGGCATCTCAATACGCATTTGGCTATTGCCAAACGCATAGCGGGAATTACCGCGCAGCGTGTATTCGACGGTGGCGCAGCACGATTCCGGGCCAAAACCCTCTTGCTTAACCAGCTTCTTTTTGTCTTCCAGCGTACGGCGGACAATCGGGTAACCCGATCGGAGGTTGTAAGGCGTCTGAACGAGGTTAATCATTATTTCTCCCTAAACGCATGAAAAATAGCAGCTCTAAAGCAAATTGGACAACAAAAAGCGTAGTGAACGATCCCGGAAATTTCTAGCCAGGATCGTCCGTTGCGAATGGCCAATTAGTGCGATTTAAACCCCGCCGCCGACATCAGAAGCCGGAACACCATACTGACTGCAAACAGTGCCAGCACGCTGCCTCCCCAGATTAAAAGCATCCACATCAGGCGGTTAAAGAAGGCGTGTTTCATCAATGATACCCCTCGCCATGTTGCACCTTGCCGCGAAACACGTAGTAGCTCCACAAGGTATAAACCAGAATAATCGGGATAATCAGCAGGGCGCCGACCAACATAAAGCCCTGGCTTTGCGGTGGTGCAGCGGCCTGCCACAACGTGATATCCGGCGGAATAATGTGCGGCCAGATACTGATGCCAAGGCCGCTAAACCCGAGGAAAATCAGCCCCAGTGTCTGCACAAACGGCAATGTGTGGGAGTCCGGATTGCCGAGGCTGCGCCATAACCAGACACTCAGCACGACGACCAACAGCGGCACTGGCGAGAAGAAATAGAGATTCGGCAGGCTGAACCAGCGATCGGCAATCGCTGAATGCGCCAGCGGCGTCCAGAGGCTAATCACGGCAATCACCACTAACATCGCCAGCAACAGTTTTCTCGCGGCTTTACGCATTTTTCCCTGCAGCGGCTCCTCGCTTTTCATCACCAGCCAGCTTGCGCCAAGCAAAGCATAGGCGATGACCAGCCCGACGCCGCAAAACAGATTAAACGGTGTCAGCCAGTCGAGCGCACCGCCGCTAAACGTACGACCGGTCACCGGAAAACCGTTGAGCACCGCGCCCACCACCACACCTTGTGTAAAGGTGGCAAGCAGCGAGCCGGAGAGAAACGCTTTGTCCCAGAACGGCCGGTGCGCAGGGGTGGCTTTGAAGCGAAATTCAAAGGCCACACCGCGGAAAATAAGCCCAATTAGCATTAACGTTAGCGGAATGGTCAGCGCATCGACAATCACCGCATACGCCAGCGGAAACGCGCCGAACAAGCCCGCGCCGCCAAGCACCAGCCAGGTTTCGTTGCCATCCCACACCGGAGCCACAGTGTTGACCATCACATCACGATCGTGCGCGTCGCGCGTGACCGGAAACAGGATGCCGATACCAAGGTCAAAACCGTCCATCACGATATACATCAAGGTGGCAAAGACGATAATGACAAACCAGATTAACGAAAGATCGATGCCCATTATTTATCCTCATCCGCCTGGAGATGTTCGCCCGCCGCAGACAGCGGTCGTGCCGGAGTACCTTGCGTGGCGCGCTCATCACGCTCCTGTGGCCCTTTGGTGATCAGCCGCACCATATAGCTGTAACCCACACCAAAAACGGAACAGTAGACAACAAAGAACGCCAGCAAACTGAGGCTCATTTGCAAGTTGCCATGGGCGGAAACCGCATCAGCCGTGCGCAACAAACCATATACCACCCACGGTTGGCGACCCACTTCCGTGGTGACCCAACCGGCGAGAATGGCAATCAAGCCCGCTGGCCCCATCCACAGCGCAAAGTGTAAAAATGGTCGCGACTGATAGAGCCTGTCACGAAAACGCAGCCACAGCGCGGCGACACCCAGCGCAATCATCAGCACACCCAGCCCGACCATAATGCGAAACGACCAGAAGACAATCGGTGAATAGGGGCGCTGATCTTTCGGGAACTCTTTCAGTGCCGGCACTTGCTTATCCAGGCTGTGCGTCAGGATCAGGCTTCCCAGCGCCGGGATCTCCACGGCATAACGCGTGCGCTCCTGCTCCATATCCGGGAGACCAAACAGCAGCAGCGGCGTCGCTTCACCTGGCGGATTCTCCCAGTGGCCTTCAATAGCAGCAATTTTTGCCGGTTGATGTTCAAGCGTATTCAGCCCGTGCATATCACCGACCATCGCCTGAATCGGCGCAACAACCAGCGCCATCCACATCGCCATAGAAAACATCTTGCGGATCGCAGGCGTGTTATTCCCGCGTAACAGATGCCAGGCAGCAGATGCGCCGACAAACAACGCACTGCTAAGGAATGCCGCAATGGTCATGTGCATCAGCCGGTACGGGAAGGAAGGGTTAAAAATCACCTTAAACCAGTCGACCGGAACCACCTGACCATTTTCGACGATAAAGCCTTGCGGCGTGTGCATCCAGCTATTGGATGCGAGGATCCAGAAGGTGGACATAATGGTGCCCAGCGCGACCATACAAGTGGCGAAAAAGTGCAGGCCAGGGCCGACTTTGTTCCAGCCAAACAGCATCACGCCGAGAAAACCCGCTTCGAGGAAGAAGGCGGTCAACACCTCATAAGTCAGTAATGGCCCGGTAATGCTGCCGGCAAACTGGGAAAAACCGCTCCAGTTGGTACCGAACTGGTACGCCATCACCAGCCCGGAAACCACCCCCATACCGAAGTTAACGGCGAAGATCTTCGACCAAAAATGGTACAGCGTGCGCCAGTCCGGGTTGCGGGTTTTTAGCCACAAACCTTCCAGAACTGCAAGGTAACTGGCAAGGCCAATAGTGATTGCCGGAAAAATAATATGAAAAGAAACCGTGAAGGCGAACTGTATTCTCGCCAGGTAAAACGCGTCTAAACCAAACATGCACAACCCCAATGTCAATGTTGTGGTGTCAATATTAATGAGCACAAGCCTGAACTTGCAGAAACAGATACAGGGAATTTTCGTATAACAGTTCCCTACAAAGGGTATGGCAGGTTGCGGATTAGTCCAGACGAAGCGGGAGCCGATAACCATAACAGTGCGCATAACGCGCTGTTATGCATAAACTGATATAGCAAGATGGCGCCCTGCGTGCCATGATGTAGACGTTTTGTTAACACGTGAAAAATCATGAAAAAATACCAGCGCCTGGCGCAGCAAATCGCGGAACAAATTGAGCTTGGCGTCTGGCGGCCTGGAGAGAAGCTGCCGTCGCTGCGCGAGCAGGTGACCAGCAGTGGGCTCAGTTTTATGACCGTCGGTCATGCTTATCAGTTGCTGGAAAGCCAGGGACGGGTGATTGCCCGACCGCAGTCCGGCTATTTTGTTGCGCCAGCGCCCGGCTTACCGCGCACCCCGGCGGCGAGGATAACGCGTGACGAAGCGGTGGACATCAATACCTACATTTTTGACGTGTTACAGGCCAGCTGCGATGCCTCGGTACTGCCGTTTGGTTCCGCCTTTCCCGACCCAAAACTGTTCCCGATGCCACAGCTTAACCGTTCGCTGGCAAAGGTGAGCAAAAGCGCCACCGCCATGAGCGTTATAGAAAACCTGCCGCCAGGGAACAGTCAACTGCGCCACGCTATTGCTAAACGCTATGCCCGCCAGGGGATGAACATTTCACCGGATGAAATTGTTATCACCGCGGGCGCGCTGGAAGCGTTGAACCTCAGTTTGCAGGCGGTAACAGAGCCGGGTGACTGGGTGATTATTGAAAGCCCCTGTTTTTACGGCGCGTTGCAGGCGCTGGAGCGGCTGAAGTTAAAAGCGCTGTCAGTGCCGACCGATGTAAAAGAGGGCATCGATCTTGATGCGCTGGCGCAGGCATTAACTGACTATCCGGTAAAAGCCTGCTGGCTGATGACCAATGCGCAGAACCCGCTCGGGTTTACATTAAGCGCTGAGAAAAAGATCCAACTGGTCGCGCTGCTGGCACAACACAACGTCACGCTGATTGAAGATGATGTTTACAGCGAGCTTTACTACGGGCGCGAACAGCCGTTACCGGCTAAAGCCTGGGACACGCAAGACATGACGTTGCACTGCTCCTCATTTTCTAAATGTCTGGTCGCCGGGTTTCGCGTCGGGTGGGTTGCTGCCGGTCGTCACGCTCGCCGTATCCAGCAATTGCAACTGATGAGCACTTTATCCACCAGTTCACCGCTCCAGTTGGCGCTGGTCGATTACTTATCGACGCATCACTACGACGCCCATTTGCGCCGCCTGCGCCGACAGCTTGCCGAGCGCAAACATCTGGCCTGGCAGGCGCTGCTGCGCCATCTGCCGCCGGAAGTGAAAATCTATCGTAATGAGAGCGGCTATTTCTTATGGCTGGAGTTGCCCGCCGGGCTTGATGCGGGTGAACTGAGCCAGCGGGCGTTGGCGCACCATATCAGCATTGCGCCGGGAAAAATGTTTTCGACATCCGATAACTGGCGTTCATTTTTCCGTTTTAATTGCGCATGGGCCTGGGGCGATAAAGAGGAGCGGGCGGCAATACAACTGGGTGAGTTAATTCGCCAGATGATGAATTAACCCTGTCAGTCTTTCTTATTTTCTGAATAACTTATTCTCCTGTGAAAAATAACGGCGGCGTAAACATAGAGTGCGCCGTCATTATTTTCTGCGCTCTCGATATTGGTATTCATAGGAAATGCGAATAGCAACACAGATTAACGGACTTCCTCTAACCCCTTGTCTATACTCCAAAAGAGCGTGCAACAGCGTTTTTATTGTTAACGCAATGCGTCATCTGTCACATCCTTGCGAAATTTCCGACGAGCCACATTCATGCCGTCAGCGCGCCGTCTATTTTTATTAAGGGAGATATATTAACGGCAAGGCTGCCGCACTTTTTCATTGCGACAGGAGTAGAAAATAATGAGCAAGCAATTTGCCCGCAGCAGCCTGTGTGCGCTGGGTCTTACCGTTATGACCGCGAACGCCGCCGAACCAACAGAAGTGGGAAAGGGAGAGGGGCGGCTGGATATTATCGCCTGGCCGGGGTATATCGAGCGCGGCCAGACCGATAAGCAATATGACTGGGTTACCGCGTTTGAAAAAGAGACTGGATGCGCGGTGAATGTGAAAACCGCCGCCACCTCCGATGAGATGGTCAGCCTGATGGCGAAAGGCGGTTATGACCTGGTTACCGCCTCCGGTGATGCCTCTTTACGCCTGATCATGGGTAAACGCGTGCAACCAATAAATACCGCCCTTATCCCTAACTGGAAAACGCTCGATCCGAAGCTGGTCAAAGGGGAATGGTTTAACGTCGGCGGGAAAACCTACGGCACGCCTTATCAGTGGGGGCCGAATCTGCTGATGTATAACACCAAAACCTTCCCGACGCCGCCAGATAGCTGGGCGGTGGTATTTGTTCAGCAAAACTTGCCGGACGGCAAAACCAACAAAGGGCGTGTGCAGGCCTACGATGGCCCGATTTATATCGCCGATGCTGCGCTGTTCCTGAAAGCCACGCAACCGCAACTGGGTATTGACGATCCGTACCAGCTTACCGAAGCGCAGTATCAGGCGGTGCTGAAAACCCTGCGCGAGCAGCACTTGCTCATTCACCGTTACTGGCATGACACCACAGTTCAGATGAGCGACTTCAAAAACGAAGGCGTGGTGGCTTCCAGCGCCTGGCCTTACCAGGCAAATGCCCTGAAAGGGGAAAATCAACCGATCGCCACCGTCTTTCCCAAAGAGGGTGTCACCGGCTGGGCAGATACCACCATGCTGCACGCCGATGCGAAACACCCGAACTGCGCCTACAAGTGGATGAACTGGTCGCTGACACCGAAAGTACAGGGCGATGTGGCGGCGTGGTTTGGTTCACTGCCGGTGGTGCCGGAAGGGTGCAAAGCCAGCACGTTGCTGGGTGAAAAGGGCTGCGAAACCAACGGCTACAGCTTCTTTGACAAAATCGCTTTCTGGAAAACACCAGTGGCACAAGGCGGTAAATATGTGCCTTACAGCCGCTGGACGCAGGATTACATCGCCATTATGGGCGGCCGTTAAACCTGCCAGGAGCGCGCGATGACCTATGCGGTAGAGTTTCTGGATGTCGCCAGAGTTTACGGCGATATCCGGGCGGTCGACGGCGTAACGTTCGCCGTCAACGACGGGGAGTTTTTCTCCATGCTGGGGCCATCCGGCTCCGGCAAAACCACCTGCCTGCGGCTGATTGCCGGGTTTGAACAGCTCAGCGGCGGCGCAATCCGTATTTTTGGCCGCGAGGCCAGCGAACTGCCGCCCTGGGAGCGGGACGTGAATACCGTCTTTCAGGATTACGCGCTGTTTCCGCACATGTCCGTTCTCGATAACGTTGCCTACGGGTTGATGGTGAAAGGCATCGACAAAAAACAGCGCCATGCCCGCGCTCGTGACGCGCTGGAAAAGGTGGCGCTCGGTTTTGTGCACGCGCGTAAACCTTCGCAGCTTTCCGGCGGTCAGCGGCAACGCGTCGCCATCGCCCGCGCGCTGGTAAATGAACCCAGAGTGTTATTGCTGGATGAACCGTTGGGGGCGCTGGATCTAAAGCTGCGTGAACAGATGCAGCTGGAGCTGAAAAAGCTGCAACAGGATCTCGGCATCACCTTTATTTTTGTCACCCACGATCAGGGCGAAGCCTTGTCGATGTCCGACCGCGTGGCGGTGTTCAACAATGGGCGCATTGAGCAAATTGATACGCCGCGTGAGCTTTACCTGCGCCCGCGCACGCCGTTTGTCGCCGGGTTTGTCGGCACCTCCAATGTGTTTAATGCGGCGCTTGCGGAAAAACTCTGCGGCATGAACGGTGTTTACTCGCTGCGCCCGGAACACATTCGCCTGAATACGCCGGGGGAAATAGAAGCCAGCGCCGTGGTGCAAACGGTGCAATATCAAGGCGCATCGACCCGTTTTGAACTGGCGCTGGCGCAGGGCGAAAAGCTGTTAGTCAGCCAGGCGAACCTCTCCGATGCGTTACTGCCAGACACGCTGGCGCCGGGGCAGCAGGTGCGGGTTTCCTGGTCGCGCGAGGCGATGGTGCCGTTACAGGGAGCGGGGTGAGAGGGCGATGAGTATTGCGCAACGTTCGCCGCGCCGCGTCAGTCTTAGCGCTGTGTTCTGGCGAAAACCGGTGTATGGGCTGCTTTTGCTGCTACTCGGCCCGTTGATGTGGTTTGGTATTGTCTATTTAGGTTCGTTGCTCACCTTACTGTGGCAGGGGTTTTACACCTTCGATGATTTCACCATGTCGGTCACGCCGGATTTGACGTTTGCCAACCTGCTGGCGCTGTTTAACCCGGCTAATTACGACATCATTCTTCGTACGCTGATGATGGCGCTATGTGTGACGGTGGCGAGCGCCATTCTCGCTTTTCCGATGGCGTGGTATATGGCGCGTTATGCGCAGGGCAAATGGAAAGCGTTCTTTTATATCGCGGTGATGTTGCCAATGTGGGCGAGCTACATCGTTAAAGCCTATGCCTGGACACTGCTGCTGGCAAAAGATGGCGTTGCGCAGTGGTTTTTAAGCCATCTTGGGCTGGAGCCGCTACTTGCTGCGTTTTTGACACTGCCCGCCGTGGGCGGCAATACGCTTTCTACCTCCGGACTGGGTCGTTTTCTGGTATTCGTCTATATCTGGTTGCCGTTTATGATCCTGCCGATTCAGGCAGCGCTTGAGCGATTACCGCCCTCGCTGTTGCAAGCTTCAGCGGATTTGGGCGCGCATCCACGCCAGACCTTTCGCTATGTTGTGCTCCCGCTGGCGGTACCGGGCGTGGCGGCGGGTTCGATATTTACTTTTTCGCTAACGCTCGGGGATTTTATCGTGCCGCAGCTCGTCGGACCGCCGGGTTACTTCATCGGTAATATGGTTTATTCGCAGCAAGGGGCGATTGGTAATATGCCGATGGCCGCCGCGTTTACCCTTGTGCCGATGGTGTTGATAGCTCTTTATCTGGCGTTCGTGAAACGTCTGGGAGCGTTTGATGCACTCTGAACGCGCACCGTTTTTGCTCAAAGTCGCCACCTGGGGCGGCGTTATCTTTCTGCACTTTCCGCTTTTGATCATCGCCATCTATGCTTTCAATACCGAGGACGCCGCATTCAGCTTTCCGCCGCAGGGCTTTACGCTGCGCTGGTTTAGCGTGGCGGCGGCGAGGGGAGATATTCTCGATGCAGTGACACTGTCACTGCAAATCGCGGCGCTGGCGACGGCTATCGCATTGATTCTTGGCACACTTGCTGCAATGGCCTTATGGCGTAGCGAATTTTTCGGCAAAAACGCCATTTCTTTACTGCTGCTGTTGCCGATTGCCTTACCGGGAATTATCACTGGGCTTGCGCTGTTGACCGCGTTTAAAACGGTCAATCTGGAACCGGGTTTTTTCACCATCGTCGTGGGACATGCCACGTTCTGCGTCGTGGTGGTGTTTAACAACGTGATTGCCAGGTTTCGGCGAACCTCCTGGAGCCTGGTCGAAGCCTCAATGGATTTAGGTGCGAACGGCTGGCAAACCTTCCGCTATGTGGTGCTACCGAACCTGAGCTCGGCGCTTCTGGCGGGCGGCATGCTGGCGTTTGCCTTGTCATTTGACGAGATCATTGTCACCACCTTTACCGCAGGCCATGAACGTACTTTGCCGCTGTGGTTGCTCAACCAGTTGGGACGCCCGCGCGATGTACCCGTCACGAACGTTGTGGCATTACTGGTGATGCTGGTAACGACGATTCCCATTCTGGGTGCCTGGTGGCTGACCCGTGATACCGACACGATTGCCGGAACCGGCAAATAACTGACCACGCTGAAAGGACAGAACTATGCAACATCAACTGTTTATCAATGGAGTACTGGTTAACGGCGAAGGCGAGAAGCAGCCTGTATATAACCCGGCTACCGGTGAAGTGTTGCTGGAGATCGCCGAAGCGTCCGCCGCGCAGGTCGACGCTGCCGTGCAGGCTGCCGATCGCGCGTTTGCCAGTTGGGGACAAACGACACCGAAGGCGCGCGCCGAATGCCTGCTGCAACTGGCACAGATGATTGAAGATAATGCGGAAACCTTCGCCCGGCTGGAGTCCCTGAACTGCGGTAAACCCTTTCACTGCGTACTGAATGACGAAATTCCGGCGGTAGTGGATGTGTTTCGCTTCTTCGCCGGGGCTGCGCGTTGCCTGAATGGGCTGGCGGCAGGTGAATACCTGGAAGGACATACCTCAATGATCCGCCGCGATCCGCTGGGCGTCGTCGCCTCTATTGCGCCATGGAACTACCCACTCATGATGGCGGCCTGGAAGCTCGGCCCGGCGCTGGCAGCGGGCAACTGCGTGGTAATTAAGCCTTCGGAAATTACGCCACTCACCGCGTTAAAACTGGCGGAACTGGCGAAAGATATCTTCCCGGCGGGTGTGCTGAATGTGTTGTTCGGTCGCGGCAGCACCGTGGGTGATCCGCTCACTGGCCATGAAAAAGTACGCATGGTTTCCCTGACGGGCTCGATTGCCACTGGCGAGCACATTATTGGTCATACGGCATCGTCGATTAAGCGCACCCACATGGAACTCGGTGGCAAAGCGCCGGTGATCGTGTTTGATGATGCGGATCTCGATGCGGTGGTTGAAGGGGTTCGTACTTTCGGTTTTTACAATGCCGGGCAGGATTGTACCGCCGCATGTCGTATCTACGCACAAAAAGGCATTTATGATGCGCTGGTGGAAAAGCTGGGTACAGCGGTTGCCAGCTTGAAAATGGGCGCGCCGGACGATGAATCAACAGAACTTGGGCCGCTCAGTTCTGCGGCGCATCTGGCGCGGGTTGGCAAGGCGGTTGATGAGGCCAAAGCGCTCAGCCATATTCGCGTGGTGACCGGCGGTAAAAGACATGAAGGCGCAGGCTATTATTACCCGCCAACGCTGCTGGCAGGGGCAAAACAGGAGGATGCCATTGTACAGCGGGAAGTGTTTGGCCCGGTGGTAAGCGTCACGGTGTTTGATGATGAGGAACAGGTGTTGGACTGGGCCAATGATTCGCAATATGGGCTGGCCTCATCGGTATGGACCAAAGATGTCGGGCGCGCCCATCGCTTGAGTGCACGTTTACAATACGGCTGCACCTGGGTAAATACGCATTTTATGTTGGTGAGCGAAATGCCGCACGGCGGGCAGAAACTCTCAGGCTACGGCAAAGATATGTCACTCTACGGCCTGGAGGATTACACCGTGGTGCGCCATGTAATGATCAAACATTAAGGCAATAATAAACGCCACGGAGGGCGTTTATCGCTTTTATTCCCTTATGAAACATGAGGTAAATCGCATAGTAAATTATGTGTGTTGTTATTAATGAAAAACTGGTTTAATAATAGCCAGCCATCAGCGGAGTGGCGAAATAAAAACATTTAAATAAAACCGCAAACAGACGTTGTTCCGATGTGTTGTCACGTGAGTGTCATCAATGCGACAAACGGCAGTCATTGCCGCGGGTAAGAATGTCTGGCTTTTAAAAAAATCAGGCAAGGAAAAAGAGTAATGAGTAAAATCGTAGTCGTGCTCGTACCAGGGGGCGCGTCTCAATTTTTGACCGTTGAAGATGGCGAAACCTCGGTGCAATGGGCGATAGCAGGGCTTGATGGTGGAGCA
This sequence comes from Kosakonia quasisacchari, assembly GCF_004331415.1. GTDB lineage: Bacteria > Pseudomonadota > Gammaproteobacteria > Enterobacterales > Enterobacteriaceae > Kosakonia > Kosakonia quasisacchari. Next base: position 109,762 of record NZ_SJOP01000011.1, on the reverse strand, counting down.
ACAAACACCAGCATGCCTATCGAAACTTACTATTGCGAAGGCGAAGAGTTTTATTTTGCCCGCGTTGAAAGTCTCGCGGGTAATGAAATAACCGCTGCAATGCTGAATTAAAAAATAAGGGCTCAGATGAGCCCTTATTTATTTAACAGTGCAATTAATTTGCAGGCTTACCTTTTCAGGAACACCTCATTTTCACGTGGTGCCCAATCTTTCTCTGAAAAATCATATGTTGAGAAGGGCTCATCTTTTATTCCCTGCGAACGCAGAACGGCGCGCACTTCCGCTGGCAGCGTTTCATCACGGAATAATTCCGCCAGCACAAACATGGCGTCAATAAACGATAGCTGTTTTACTTCAAAGGGTTTCCAGCCGGTGCGTTTGAATATTAAATGATAAAGCGCCTCTTCACCGGCAAGCGGAACGAAACTGCTGGCGTACTTTTCCCGGTGGCGAGAGAGCAACACTTCCAGGACGAATATCTGCGCGATGCGCTGCCGGGCAGCATTGCCCCGGGCGGTATCAGTGGTCATATCGACGTGCGTTATGTCATTGTTTTCACGCACCCGAACTTCTATGGCTTGCCACAGGTCGTCATATTTCTGCATAACCTTACCTTGTTTCATCTGATGTCTGCCTTGCCGGTAGACAATATCAGAGATGATCCCAGCTCGACAAACTTCCCGGTGTTATTATTCGCAGCAGAAACATATCAGTTAATCCCTAAGTTAAATTAATGGATATATCGTTTCATTCCCCCGGTAGTTTGTGTTTAATCATTTTTCATCTTCCACAGAAATAATGATTAGCCTGACCTGGAATCGTCGGAAATAAATATGAAAACATTATTGCTGTTGTGGGCGGTGCTTGCCGCCTCAGGTTTATGCATGACAACAGAGGGATTTGCCAAAACACAGCGTCTGTCTGATGCACAGGTGAAACAAGCGATTATTGCTGAATCTATTGCTAACTACCCTGGTCCCTGTGCCTGTCCCTACAATCATGCGCGGAACGGCAGTTCATGTGGCAAGCGTAGCGCGTGGAGCCGTGCAGGCGGTTATTCGCCCATTTGCTACGCCGAAGAAGTCACAAAAGAGGATATTGCGCAGTGGCGTGAAACACATCAGTAGGAAAAAAACCGACCGCAGAAAAAGAAAGCAGTTGCGGCTGCTTTCGCTCTCACAGCCAGTTAAATCAAAGTTGGCTGCTACACCTTTCGTAGTAATCCCTATTCGACTTGATATATATCAACAAAAAGAGCATATTGCGTTCGTTTTGTTATTTCTGGGTTAATGTTTGTTATGTCGTTATACCAAAAAATGTTGGTTTTCTACTTTGTCATGGCGCTGATTTGCGCGCTGATTACCTGGTTTCTTTCTCACGATCGTAAACGTATTCGCCTGCTAAGTGCGTTTTTGGTGGGCTCGACATGGCCCATGAGCTTCCCGGTTGCGCTGCTATTTTCCATATTCTAAATTTTGCCAACAAAGCGTGACGGCGAAAGCGATAACGTCTTGAATATTAGTGCAACATGTTAGGCGGATGTTTTACCTAAGGACAGGAGACAGACGTTGGAACTCTACACCAAACTGCTTATTTTCTACGCCGCCATGGCGGTATTATGCGCCGTGGCAACCTGGTTTCTCGCCAAAGATAGTCGCAAAATCCGTCTGCTGAGCGCCGTGTTAGTTGGTGCAACATGGCCTATCAGTTTTCCCGTGGCGCTACTTTTTTCTCTGTTTTAGTCGTGTCCTTGCCACATTGCTGTGATACTGTATATAAAAACAGTGCTATGGCAGAGAGGGTATTATGGACAGTCTGTATTCACTCCACGCGCAGGGGCAGGTACGTTGGCATGCGTTACCGGGCAAAGGCGATCCGGTGGTTTTTATTCATGGCCTGGGCTGCGCGTCTTCTTACGAATACCCGCGCATCGTCGCCGATCCGGCGTTTGCTGGTAGGCGCGCCATCCTTATCGATTTGCCGGGCTACGGTTACAGTGAACGACCGGCGAGTTTCTCTTATCGCACCAGCGATCAAGCGCAAGTAGTCATTGAATTGCTGGATAATCTTGGGCTGGATGCATTCTGGTTATACGGCCACAGCATGGGCGGCAGTATCGCGATTGAAGTCGCTTCGCGTATCCCTCAGCGCATCAACGCGCTGGCTGTATCCGAACCCAATTTTCATGCCGGTGGCGGGGCATTTAGCCGTATTATCGCGGCTCAGGATGAGGCCGATTTTGTCACCTGCGGCTACGCGGCAATGCTGGCCCAGGAAAAAAGCGCGTGGGCCGGCAGTCTGCAAAGCAGCGCACCCTGGGCGGTGTGGCGCGGCGCGAAAAGCCTGGTCGATGGCATTGAACCGTCGTGGATGTCGTTATTTACACATTTCCCCCGTCCAAAAACGCTGATTTTTGGCGAGCTGTCGTTACCAGATAAAGATGCCGAAAGCGTGCTGGAACAAGGGATTGAGCTGCGTATCATACCGCGTGCCGGTCATTCAATGTCTGAAGAACAGCCCGCTTTGCTGGCGCAGACGTTAGCAGAATTTATTGCGCAACATGAGTAAAAAGAAACCCGGCACATTTGCATGGCCGGGTGATTTTCAGGGAAGCAGGGATTTGAGTTTCTTACGCGCCGCCGGGCTGATATCCAGCGGGTGGCTGTAGCCAATGTTTTCGATAGCCCGGTGGTACAACGCCACCAGCCAGTCATAAACATAGCGCGTGGCGGCATGCACCGGCTGCTCACTCAGACGGGTTAACCGCGCCTGGGTAGCGCCATCCGTACCGCTGGAAAAAATGGTACTGCCTTTGTTTACACGGCTTTCCGGGCGATCCGCTTGTGCGATCTCTGCATAGCCAAGCCAGGCGACAAAGTTACCAATTGCGGCATACAGTTGCGCGGCGCAGGCAGTATCGCGCTGCATAATTTTTTGCAACTGATCGGGTAAATTCAGCCGGTAGCTGCTGACGATAACAATCTCGGCCAGCTGGCGCAGCGCGGCAGGACTGAGCCCCAAACGCGCGGCGTTATCATCGTTACGGCTCCACTGGCGGACATGGTTGACCCACAGGGCATGCGCCTGCTGACCGATATCTTTCGACACCGCTTGCGGCTCGCTGCTTTGTGCAGATTCAGCAAACAGATCGATAGATTCATTAAACAAGCCGCTGACTTTCTCTTCGCGTGGTTGCTGAACTTTCCACAGCGTATCGAACTGCTGCATATCCGGCTGTAAACCTTCCAGTAATTCACCGTGGCGAGAAGCCTGGCCTTGCAGCTCGCGCACCACGGACTCCGCGCTTGCACGTTGGGCTGCCGCGTCTTTCACTGCGGTGGCAAGCCAGGGTTGCAGCAGATCGCGAAGCGCGCGCTGATGGCGCTCAGCCAGTGCTTTCAAGCGGTGCTGGCGCAGGCCTGGCGCTGTCGCCTGTACCAGCCACTCCAGCAGGCGCTGCAAACTGCTGGCATCCAGCGCCTGCAACGTTCCCCAATGCTGACCCGGTTTGCCAATGAGCTGCTGTACGGCTTCGTCCAGATTCTGCGCCAGGGTAAAGCGTGCATCCTGCGGCGTAATCGCCCAGACCAGTCCCGGCAGCGCCGTTTCCTGGCCGGATTGGGTCTCTTTGACCCAGTTCAATAATGCGCGCGCGGTGGCAGCGGTTGCTGAACGCTCGAGCGTCGCATTGCAGATCATCAGCACATCCGGTTGCAGGCGCTGGCGGTAATTTTCCAGCAACCAGCGGCATTTACTACGCCACAACGGCTGGCCATCCTGCGGACCTGGTGCCGGAATATCCAGAATATCAACGGCTGCTAAAACCGCGTTTTCCACTGGCAAAACCAGTTCGCGCGTAATCAACGCAAGGGTTGCCAGCGGAATACTGACCGCATTGTGCAACTGGTCGTTTGACCACGGATGCACCACCACTTCGTCATGGATCTCACCGCTACCCGGTTCCGACGGTGTTAAGAAACCGTCTGTTGGCAGGGCAAAAGTATCCACCAGAATACTGAGCGGTGCCGCCAGTTCCTGCGCGTTACCAGTCTGGTGCAAGGTGTGCGCCAGCGACAACCACTGCTGGGTGAGTTCCTGCTGCTCGCCCCATAACAGCGACCAGGCACTGGCGCGGGCGCTGAGATCCAGGGAAGGTAACAGGCAAGCAAACTGATACCACAGCGCATCGTCCATTTGTTGCTGTGACGAAGGTACCGCTGCGCGCCAGAAGCGGGCAATCGCGCCGATATCTTCCGCCGCGATCCCCGGAACCGCATTCGGTTGGCGCAGTGAACGCCATTTCGCGACGCGGTCTTCAATCACCGATTTATCCACGGCGCGCAATTCCGGCTGCTGTATGGCATGAGCAATAAAAATCTGCACCAGTTCGGCTTCGCTAATAATGCGCAGGCACAGCGGGAAACCTTCATCCATCGGCGCGAGATGCTGGCTAAAGCGCAGCGCCATGCTGGTCAGAGCATGGCCGGGATTGATATGGGTGAAGTAATCCAGTGTTTTTTCGCCGGGACGCACATTAAGCCGCCCGTTACCGCTGCCGCACAGCGCAGTCAGCAGATGGGCTTTGGCCGCTTGTGAATGCCCATACAGCCCAACGGTGCAGGGCGCAGCAACAGCTTCACGCAGCGCGATTTCCTCGGCGGCGGCAGTCGTCAGACGCGACAGCAACGCGTCGGCATCATCATCCAGTAAAGGTGCGTGTTGGCGGTTTTCGTTGATCCATGTCGCCAGTGCCTGGGTGGTTTTTACGCTCGCACTCATTTCAGATACACACTCCCGCTGTCGATCCAGTAATGGCTGCCGCTATGGCGGCGATCGGCCAGCGTATTCAGTTTAAAAGTTAACGCGTCTGCGGCGACCGGCGTACCGTCCTGGAGCCAGGCCTCACTCAAGGTGAACGATTCCGGCCCGTGCTGCTTATTACCGCCGCTGAACTGCAAACGGACATTCAACACGCCGTCGCCCGCGATGGTTTTCGCCAGCTCCTGCGAGTTGATACTCAACGTGTAGAGCGGCGTAGCAGGCCAGCGGGCGTTCGCGAGCTGGCGGAAACCGAGCGTCACATTGCCGCGTAACGGGAAATGTAAGCGCGCATCCAGTTTCGCACCGGGTTTATCAAGGTCGATATCGTGATACCAGATATTCTCATCGCGCAAGGTATTGACGACGTTATCCAGCACACCGAGGTAGCGCACGGTAGAGTAAGCACCGATATCGGCCGCTTTAAAGTTAAAACGCGGCAGACGCAAATCGAGCGCCAGGCTGCACAGCATCGCACCCACGGCGGCAGTTGATTTCGGGTTGCCGATCTTACCCTGCTGGCTGAACGGATACCATTCATGTACGCGGTATTTATCAAGCCAGATCATGCGGTTAACCGGCACGGGTTGCAGGTGGCGAATCAACGCCTGCACGCCAGGCAAGCAGCCAGGACGACCGGTAATTAACAGGACATCGCAGCAGTAGTGGCTGATGGCTTCGCAAACCGCATGCAGCGGGGCGGTCAGGGTAAATTGCCCGGCGAGCATTGCATCCTGCAATTCACGGAAATTCACCTGCAACGGGACGGCCAGCACATCGAACTCCGCCGAACCAGCCGGCAGTGCGTGATCGATCGCCTGTTTCAGGTAGTTCATGACATTGCGCGTCGGCAGCTGCGTGAGCAGTTCACCGAAGGTGGCATGCAATCCGGCGAGCGGATCGTTAATGTCGCTCTCTTCCCACGCGGCAAGAATGGCGTGACCAATCGGCATAAACAGTTGCAGCGTTGTCTGCTGGCGCAGCACGGCCTGGGTATCAATACGCCCGGAATCGCCAAACAGCGTTGCCATAATCGCGGCGGCATCGGTAATGCCTGCTTTCTGCATCTGTGTTTGTAACGCAGGAAGGACGCAGCGCTGAATAATATCCAGCAGAATGTCATCCCCGGCGACTTTGAAACCTTCGCGGAACAGCAGTTGCGGCGTGATTTTGACGTTACTGCCGGTGCCGTCGTCCAGTTGATAATGGGTAATCGCCATATCTGTCGTGCCGCCGCCGATATCGACAGAAGCAACGCGCAGCGAACGGCCTTTTACCGCGCCCGGTGCTTCTTCACGATCCGGGCGGGCGAGGGAGGCGAAAAAGGTTTCAGTTTGCCCGGCGAAGCGCGAAATCGCTTCGTTATAAAGCCACACCAGTTGACCACAGCTGGCTTCGTCCCATTCCATATGAATGTGCGGCACGGGCACAACGCTTTTTTCCTGCTGCTTGCGGTTAGCAAAGTCTTCATCTTGCGGATGCCAGCCCATGGCTTTCCACACCAGCGCAATAGCCTCAAACATGCGGCGACGGAAAATTTCACGCTCCTGCTTCGGCATTGCCGAGGGCAGGGTGAGAATAATGGTGCGCAGCTGGCGCGGAGAGGCCGGAAAGCCCAAACGCAGGCGCGTAGCCACACTGTTGATCTGCCCGAGCGCCTGCGACAGTAATTCGCACAACATATGCGTCATTAGCGTGCTGCGGCTGTACTGCGGTGAAAAGACCGGCAAACGCTCATCCAGCGGCAGGCTATACAGCGGCTGACCTTCATCGTTCATCAGGTTCATGAGCGGGAAGGCGGTCGCCAGCGGTTCGCGCTGGGTTTTGCTGTTCATCTGGCTAAAACGCCAGTCCTGCAATACGGGCGTTTCGTCCCACAGGTAGCGACGCGGGCTGGAGATGCCGCTATTGCCTTCGGTACCGAGACGCTGCGTTGCCAGTTTGCGGGCTTCATCGCCCACACGAACGATCGATGGCCAAATAAAAGCGTCTTCGCGACCGCTCTCAACAGAAAAGTGTTGTTTGCCGAAGCGCGCTTCAGAAAACTCCAGACGGCTGGTAAACAGCGGCTCATTCAGGAACTGAGGTTCACTGAGCGAGCGCACCTGTAATTCCGCCGTTTGACGCAAACCATCATTGGCATCGCCGTGATCTTCAATGATCACGCCGCAGGTATGGGTGTTGCCGACATCCAGAATCAGATCGACCGGGATCGCCGGGGTACTTAATGTGTGCGTAACGATTTTGACTTCCGGCACCTGCAATTGCATGCCGAGCAGGCTCATCAAATTCAGCCAGTGCGCCTGGTATTCAAAACCGCGCAATGCCTGATTAATTTCTCGCTCGCTGCGGGTTTCATGTTGCGTAATGAATTGCAAAAACGCTTCACGCAGCCAGCCATCGACCCAGGTCTGATCGAGGAAATCCGCCACTTCGTCATCACGCCAGGCCAGCGAGAATCGCGTGCCATTGAGAATATCGTTTTCCAGCGGTGCCAGTGCGGCAGGCGAGTTACCGTTAATCTGGCTGTCGAGCGCCAGCGCCACGCGGTGAGTGTTTCCGGTGCTGTCCGGTTCGCTGAGCTTGCGGATCTGCACGCGAGCCCAGTTATCCGGGCCTTCAACGAAGGTGCGGGGCGGGTTAAAGCGCAGGAAAGGGATCGGCAGCCAGACGCCATCGAGGATCGACAACGAATATTGCAGCGAATGCGTGCTTTCGGGTTTTACCACTTCCGGCTGACCGCCGTCGCGGTTTGGCAGCGTATAACGTTCGTTGACCAGATCGAAATCAAGACGCAGCAGCGGGCCGTTGGCGGTTTTACGCACAAATCGACCGCTGCTGGCAGAATCCTGCGGAGTCAGGCCAAAATCAAGAAACTGCACGCCGCTATTGGCAATCAGCGTCACGCTCTGTTTGTAGTCGCAAAGATTAACCAGCATAAACTCAGTCACCTGTTTTTCTGAACGTCACCGGAACGGTGGTGTTGGCGTCAAAACGCGCGCTGCATTCCGCGACGTCGTTGCTGCTCGCTTTACAGGAAATTTCCGGCATCGGGTAACGCGTCCCGTCGCTGCAACGTGCGTTGCTGCGGCTCTTAATCAGCAATTCGCCGGTTTCATGCAGACCGGAGAACAGATCGGCGCGACAGGTTACATTTTTACCCATCACAATACGCGCCGTCCCTTTGTTGTTCTGGATCTGGTAACGCACGGCAGGCGCTTTGCCGGTGACCGGATCTTTAACATCCATCGCTACGCGCCAGTTGCCGTTAAGGAATTTGGTAGAGCCAATTTTCACTTCTAACGCATCCATCACCAGCACGTCTTTCGGGATAGAAGCGATAACAACCGGTCCTTTATCGACCGGTTTGACTTCCGGTGCTTTGGCAACAGGCGCAACAATTTCAGCCTGATGCAGCGGCAGTTTCACCGCCAGCTCAGGAAGCGGCTCGGCTTGCATCGGCGGCGGCGCAATAGCGACCGGCTCTGCTTTTGCTACGACAGGTGCGGGGGCAGGTTCTTGTTGTTGCTGATTGAGCACCAGCGGCACGGCAATTGCCGCCGCAACAGCCGCGGCAACGGGCACGGCCCACAGACCGTAGCGGCGACGCTTTTTCAGCTTTGGTGCGGGTTCGGGCTGCGGAGCCGGTTCGGGTGCGACTACCGGCGCAGTTTCCTGCACGGGCGGCGCGGCAACGGGCTGCGGTTTGATTTCCACCTGCGGCATTAAAAGAGGCGCATCTGCCTGGCTGAAAGTTACCTCAACGGAGGGTTCTTCTTCCGGTTCTGGCTCCGGTTCAATAATAATTTCAGGGACTTCTGGCTCCGGTTCTTGCAGACATTCCAGCACGTTTTCGCGGGCGCTTTCATTGAGATTAACAAAGCCCCAGAAAGTGATGACCGGTTTGCCATCAACGAGGAATACATGGTTTTCGCCAGGGAATTGCAGTGCTTTTTCCAGCAGCGAGCCAAAGAGTTGCTGCGCGGTTTTGGGTGACTGCATGCATTTGCGGCTCAGCGCGGCAGCGCTGTCCAGCGTGCTTTCAAGGTAACGCAGCGCGCGGGCGCGCTCCTCGGGTTCCGCCGCTTTCCATGCCTGGGCGCGGCCATCAATTGGTGAGTACCAGTCGACACGGTCGCCTTCATCATTAACCTGGGGTATCGCCAGGCAATCTACCAGCGCCTGCTGCTTTCGCAGACGCAGTGCTTCACGAATTTGCAATGCCGAATCGAATACGGCCTGACCGCCGCCGCCAACGGCCTGGAAATCATCCAAATCGCCGCTACGCAAGAGAGTTTTTGCCACGTTTTCATCCCATAGACTTCTTCACGCGTCTACTATACGCAAACTTCAGACCAGTAAAAGGCGGAAGAAAGCGCAAAACCATTGAATTCTCGACGCATTGAGCGCGTCGAACCTGCTTGACGGCACGAAATTTATTTAACACAAATTTATTTATTAATAATGGCGGATATTTCAGCAAAAACAAACGCTTTAGAATAACCTGATGCTGAATCATTATTTGCCAGTTCTCATCTGCTGTGCTGAGATTAATGCTCCATATAAAAAAAGAAGGCTCCTGATAATGTCCACGGGAAAAACGCTGCTCGCCCTTGCGCTGAGCACACTGTTACCGGCAAGTGCCGCATGGGCGGCGTCCAACGATACAATCATTTACTGCTCTGAAGCGTCACCGGAATCCTTCAACCCGCAAATTGCCAGCTCCGGGCCGACATTTGTTGCCAGCTCGCAGGTCCTTTATAACCGCCTGGTCACCTTTGATCCGGTGAAAAATACACCGGTACCTTCGCTGGCGACCGACTGGAAAGTCTCTGAAGACGGAAAAACCTGGACCTTCACGCTGCGCCAGGGCGTTAAATTCAACAGCAATAAATATTTCAAACCGACGCGCGACTTTAACGCCGATGACGTTGTGTTCTCTGTGATGCGCCAAATGGATCCGAAACATCCTTATCATAATGTTTCGCAAGGTAATTACGAATACTTCACCGATGTCGGCCTTGATAAGCTGATCAAAGAAGTGAAAAAAATCGATGATAACCATGTTCAGTTTGTACTGAATGAGCCGAATGCCGCATTTCTCGCCGACTGGGGAATGGACTTCGCCTCGATTCTCTCTGCCGAATACGCTGATGCAATGCTGAAAAAAGGCACACCGGAAAATGTCGATAACTGGCCAATCGGCACCGGACCCTATGCCTTGCAGCAGTACAAAACGGACGCGCAAATCCGTTATATCGCCAATCCACAATATTGGGAGGGTGAAGTACCAACCAAACATCTGATCTTCTCTATTACCCCGGATGTGCAAACCCGTCTGGCGAAGCTGCAAACCAACGAGTGCCAGATTATTCCCGCCCCGGCACCGGTGCAGTTCGATCAGATCAAAAATAACAAAGACTTAACGCTGCATACTGTAGATGCGTTGAATGTTGGCTACCTGGCGTTTAATACCGAGAAAAAACCGTTTGATAATGTGCTGGTGCGCCAGGCGCTGAACTATGCGACGGACAAACAAGCCATCGTCAATGCCGTGTTCCTCGGTTCAGGCACGGTGGCAAAATCACCGCTGCCGCCGAATATGCTCGGGTTTAATAAAGACCTGAAGGATTACAGTTACGATCCTGAAAAAGCTAAAGCGCTGCTCAAGCAGGCAGGGCTGGAAAAGGGCTTTGAAGCCACGCTGTGGTCGATGCCGGTTCAGCGCCCGTATAACCCGAACTCGCGGCGTATCGCCGAAATGATCCAGGCGGACTGGGCAAAAGTCGGCGTGAAGGCAAAGATTGTTTCTTACGAATGGGGTGAATATCTGGCCGGAATGCGCAAAGGCGAACACGATACCGCACTGTTTGGCTGGATGTCGGATAACGGCGACCCGGACAACTTCGCTGATGTGCTGCTCGGCTGCAACAGCATCAAAACCGGCTCCAATGCCGCGCGCTGGTGTGATAAAGGCTATGATGGCCTGGTACAGAAAGCCAAGCTGACTGCGGATCCTGCCACCCGTGCCAAACTTTACGGCCAGGCGCAGGAGATTTTCTACCAGCAAGCACCGTGGATCGCGCTGGCTAACGGCAAAACGTTTTACGCCACCCGCAGTAATGTGAGCGGTTATACCGTCAGCCTGATGGGCAGCGATTTTTCTAAAGCGAAGCTGAATTAAGGAGAGGCTATGTCACATCTGGAGGAGGTTGCCGCGCGTGTCGACGCGGCTATCGAACAGGGCGTCATTATCGGGATGAATGAGTTACTGGTTGAACTCAGCGATGATGCGGCACTGAGCCGGGACGAACGCTACACCCAGCAACAGCGCCTGCGTCAGGCGATTGCGCACCATGGTCGACAATACAAAGAAGATATGGACGCGCGACGCGAACAGCTCACCAAAGGTGGCGCAATCCTGTAATTAAAACTGGCGTCTGGCCACCAGCCAGGCGCCAATCACCAGCAACACCGCACCGCATACCGGGCCAATCAGCACTTTGAGCGCAACGCCCTGGCTCCTTACTACATCCATCACCAGACCGCCGATAAGCTGGCTTGCCACCAGCACCGCAATGGTTGTTGCCGCACCGACATACTGATACCCGCTAATACTGGCGAAGACAAAAAACGACCCCAGCAAACCGGGAATGAGCGTCCACCATTTCACGCTGGCGTACAACTCCTGAAACCCGGCCACACCGTGTTTGATCAGCAAAATAGAGACAAACAGCACAATACCAACCAGCGAGTTCAGCAGCATGGCGATAAGAATGGTCGAGGCGGACTGAGTGATGCGCACCATTAAGGTGTTTTGCACCACCAGGCCCATACCGGCAGCAATCAAAAAGGTGAGGGTGAGCGACTGGTTCATCAAATGGCGTCCGGTTCGGTGCGGTTATCCAGTTGCAATTGCATAAACGTCAGATCCAGCCAGCGGCCAAACTTAGTGCCGACCTGCGGCATTTGCCCGGTAATCACAAAACCCAGTTTGCTGTGTAAGTGAATAGAGCCGTGATTCTGCGCTTCAATACCCGCCACCATGACATGTTTGCCAATACGCCTGGCTTCGTCGATTAAGCGCTCCATCAGTGCCAGACCGATGCCTTTACCTTGCTGCTCCGGGTGGACATAAACCGAGTGCTCAACCGTGTGGCGAAAACCGTCAAAAGCGCGCCAGTCGCCAAACGAAGCATAACCGGTGACTACACCGTTTTCTTCGCTGACCAGTACCGGATAGCCTAACTGCGCGCGCGCTTCAAACCAGGCGATACGGTTATCGACATCGACCGTCTGGTCATTCCAGATTGCCGCGGTATTGACTACCGCATGGTTGTAAATGACGGCAATTGCCGCGCAATCGTCTTTCCCGGCGTAACGAATATTCATGGTTGAACCTCAAATTTGTACACTATAGTATTACGTTATGAATACTATCTCAGACAATATAAATCAACGGATCAGTGCGCGAATTCGCGTTGAACGTGAATCACGCGGCTGGTCGCTCAGTGAACTGGCAGAGCGTGCCGGGGTGTCGCGGGCGATGATCCACAAAATTGAACGCGGCGACAGTAACCCGACGGCGGCGCTGTTGGCGCGGCTTTCCGGCGCGTTTGGCATCAGTATGTCAACGTTGATTGCGCGGGCGGAAATGCAGGAGGGCAAACTGCTGCGTCACGCCGATCAACCCGTTTGGCGCGATCCGCAAAGCCACTATTTGCGCCGTCACGTGTCACCGCGCAGTGATTTGCCTATCGACCTCGTGCAAATCGAACTGCCTGCCGGGAGCGATATTCCCATGCCGGCGTCCGCTTATGCGCTGGCGCGCCAGCTTATCTGGTTACAGGAGGGGGAACTGGTGTTCGTTGAAGGTGACACGCGTCATGAGATGCGCGCCGGAGATTGTCTGGAGCTCGGCCCGCCGAACGATTGCCGCTTTATCAATGAAAGCCAGGCGCCTTGCCGTTATCTGGTGGTGCGGCTTAATCCTTCCAGCTCGTAATGTAAACGCGCTCCTGACCGTCAGGGACTAGTATCAATAGTTAGTCTGACACGAACAGGAGCGAACAATGAAACAAGATCCTCACCGCAATCGCCGTTGGGTACTGGCTTCCCGCCCGCACGGCGCGCCCGTCGCAGATAATTTCCGCCTTGAAGAAGATGATATCGCCACACCGGGTGAAGGCCAGGTATTACTGCGTACGGTTTTCCTTTCGTTAGATCCCTATATGCGCGGGCGTATGAGTGATGCGCCGTCCTATTCGCCGCCGATAAAAATGGGTGAAGTGATGTGCGGCGGCACCGTTAGCCGCGTCGTCAAATCGCAACACCCGGATTTCGCCGAAGGTGATTGGGTGCTGGGTTACAGCGGCTGGCAAGATTATGACATTTCGGGCGGCGAAGGCTTAGTCAAACTCGGAGACAATCCGCCTCATCCATCGTGGTCACTCGGCATTCTTGGTATGCCAGGGTTTACCGCCTATATGGGATTGCTGGATATCGGCCAGCCGAAACCCGGCGAAACGTTGGTTGTTGCTGCCGCAACTGGCCCGGTCGGCGCGACAGTAGGGCAAATCGGCAAAATTAAGGGGTGCCGCGTGGTCGGCGTGGCCGGCGGCAGTGAGAAATGCCGTCATGCCGTTGATGTGCTTGGGTTCGATCACTGCATTGATCATCATGCAGAGGATTTTGCCGAACAGCTGGCCGCAGCCTGCCCGCAAGGTATCGATATCTATTTTGAAAATGTCGGCGGAAAAGTATTTGATGCAGTGCTGCCGTTATTAAATACTTCGGCGCGAATTCCGCTTTGTGGATTAGTCAGCGGCTATAACGCCACCGATCTTCCTCCCAGGCCGGATCGTATTCCGTTATTAATGGCAACACTGCTGAAAAAACGCATCCGTTTGCAAGGTTTTATTATTGGCCAGGATTACGGCCACCGTATTCATGAATTTCAGCAAGAAATGGAACAATGGATACGGCAAGAAATAATTCAGTACCGTGAGCAATTGATCGAGGGGCTGGAAAATGCGCCAGACGCTTTTATTGGCCTGCTTGAAGGGAAAAATTTCGGTAAAGTCGTAGTCCAAATCGGGCCTCTTAGCTAAAAGAATGATGGCGGTGAAAAACCGCCATCAGAAATCGTGCAAATTTTTGAGAAACGTCTTTAATTAGATAAGCATAAGGAACTGATGCCCTTGTGAAGGCGGTTCCTGGTAGTTGTGCATAATAAATACAAATTGTTTTAACTTTTACGCGACCATCCAAGACCAGGCATGTGTATATAATATATTCATTGACACAAATTACGGACACGCTACCAGGCTGAGAATAAATAAGAAATTATACGGGACACAAACATGCTTGATTTTGAAAAAGCGCAGCGGACCAGCCTTACCATGCAAGTTGAGGCGAGTCTTAAGAGTGCGCTTATTATTGGTGCGCTTAAACCGGGCGCGCGGCTCATCACAAAGGAAATAGCAGATCAATTAGGCACCAGTATTACACCGGTGCGGGAAGCGTTACTGCGGTTGGTCTCCGCAGGCGCACTGCATGCCACTCCGGCGCAGGCTTTTTTGGTGCCGGAAGTCAGCCTTGATCGCTATAACGAAATCAACCAGATTCGTAAAAATCTTGAGGGTATGGCCGCGCGAGCTGCCAGCCAGAATATGACGAAGGAGAAAATTCGTGAGTTGCGTGTCCTGGCGGCGAATTTTCATGAAGCAATGAAAAGCGGTAACACCGAACAGGGCCTGCAGGCCAACCGCGTGTTTCGCTTTAGCGTGTACAGCCACGCCGGGATGCCAACGCTAACTGCATTGATTGAGCAGTTATGGGTCCGTATTGGGCCTTGTTACAATTATCTTTATCCAAGTTCTGAGGATTTCACGCGCGTCGAAAATTACAGTGACTTGTTGGCGGCGTTAGAAGAGGGAGACGCTTTCGCTAGTGAACGCGCGTTATGGCGCGCGATTGATGAGGGCGCAAACATCGTTCACAAACAATTCTATCGCTAAGTTATAATTCAACGACATAATCATTTATCTTCATATATTGATGCTCCCCGGCAAAAATTTGCGAATGGGGCGCATCAATATCACGTTTTCAACTGATAAGACCAGCTTACACCTGAAATACCTGGCTTCTTTGCCGATAACAATGTGTGCGTGCAGTTGTTGGGCGCTAACATTGGGGTTTAGCAAGGAGTCCGGAATGTCATTTAGCCAGCGGTTAAGCAATATAAAAATTAGTAGAAAGCTGTCAGTCGGTTTTGGGTTAGTTCTCTTTCTGGTTGCTATTGCCACCGTACTCAGCGTATTGCGCTTTAAAGAAATACGCGATGTCTACGAAAAAACCAACCTTATGTACAACATCAACATTGAAGTATTCCAGGCCAAAATAAACCGCCTGAAATACTTCTATGGCGATGATAAATCAGGGCAGGTGATGTCCAACTACGTGCGCCACGCTTCCGAGCTAACCACCAGCGCCGACGATATGTCCTGGTCTGCAAACGAAAAACAAATTATCAACGATGTCGCCAGCCACCTGGAGCAATTCCAGGGCGCGATTGGCGAGATGCAAAAAGCCACGGGTGACATCAAAACCGTACGCGAATCGCTCGACAAACTCGCCGCACAAGATCTCTCCGCGCGCTATACCACGCTGGTACGCACGCCGGTAGCGGATCCTGCGCTAATGACCCAAATTTACGAGCAGTTGTTTGCGATCAGCACCGTGCGCGACGCCGCGCTGGTGGTGCGTTACAGCCCGGGTAAAGAGTCGAAAGAGGCGCTGGATGCCCGTTTTGGCGCAACGCAAAAGAGCGTTCAGGCGCTGGTGAGCCAGTTACCGGGTGAACTGCAATCACCGCTGCAATCCCTGTGGGATGACACAGTGAAATACCGCGATTTGAGCCTCAACTACCTCACCGCTTTCCAGACATTAAAAGCCGCGGAAGATAAAGTGAAAGTAGGCGGGGACAACAGCAGCGCCTCGCTCAAACAGATCATTACGCTGGTAAAAGCGCACAACGATGAACTGGCGTACACCTCCAGCACCATTGCGGCGATTATTGGCGTGATTGCTATCCTGCTTGGCGTGATTGTTTCCTGGTGGGTTATCCGCCAGATTACGCGTCCTATCGACCGCAACCTGGCACTGGCGGAACGTATCGCCAGTGGCGATCTGAGCTCGCAAATTCGTGCGCAGAGCACGGATGAACTGGGGCAATTAACTGGCGCAATGGGGCGCATGAACGATACGCTGCGCGACATGATTTTTGAAGTTCGCAACAGCGTGAACAAGGTTTCGCGTGCCGCGACTGAGATTGCCGAAGGCAATACCGATCTCTCTTCCCGTACTGAGCAACAGGCGGCAGCGGTAGTTGAAACGGCGGCCAGCATGGAAGAGTTGACCGCTACGGTGAAAAACAACGCCGATAACGCCCGCAATGCCAGCAGCCTGGCAGCCCAGGCATCGAAAACCGCCAGCGAAGGCGGCACGGTGATGCGCGAAGTGGTGGACACCATGGGCGATATTCATAACAGTTCGAACAAAATTGCCGATATTACTGCTGTGATTAACAGCATCGCCTTCCAGACCAACATTCTGGCGCTGAACGCCGCTGTAGAAGCGGCACGCGCCGGTGAGCAGGGGCGCGGTTTTGCCGTGGTGGCCAGCGAAGTGCGGAGCCTGTCGCAACGTAGCTCGCAGGCGGCAAAAGATATTGAACAGCTGATTAGCGAATCCGTTTCGCGCATTAATGTTGGTAGCGAACTGGTGGCGAAAGCCGGTGAAACCATGGATCAAGTGGTGCAGTCGGTTACTCGTGTTAACGATATCATGGGCGAAATCTCCTCCGCTTCGGAAGAGCAGAGCCGCGGTATTGAACAAATCGCCCGCGCGGTCGGCGAGCTGGATAGCACCACGCAGCAGAACGCCTCACTGGTGAGCGAATCTTCTTCAGCAGCGGGTTCGCTGGAAGAGCAGGCGCGTTTGTTGGAAGAGCTGGTCGCCACGTTCCGTCTTGATCAAAACGGCGCGAAATCGACAACCTCAGCTAAACCAACGGCTAAACCGGGGGTGAAACCGCAAACAGGTCCACGTGAAACCGCCACGAGCGATGAGGGCTGGACCACGTTTTAATCGTTGATACGCGCATCAGTGATAGCCCGGAAGCGCGATGCAACCGGGCTTTTTTATGGGAAATGGCGGCATGAAATACCCTCTGGTAAAACAACTAAAACATCACGACATATTGCGCCAAAGCTTTATTGATTTAGCCGTAAATACCTTCGACTTATCATTTGAGGCGTGGTATCAGGCAGGATTCTGGACGGATAACTACATTCCCTACGCGCTGGTCGATGAGGATCAGGTTATTGCGAATGCCTCCGTTAACGTTATCGACACGCGCTGGATGGGCGCAGAAAAACGCTATATCCAGATAGGAACGGTAATGACGGATACGCGCTACCGCAATAACGGGCTTGCGCGTTACCTACTGACAGAAATTATCCATGACTGGCAGCATCGTGCCGATGCAATTTATTTGTACGCAAACGCCACAGTAAGGGATTTTTATCCGAAGTTTGGCTTTGAAAAAGCGCGAGAATATCAATACACCCTGCGCGCCACGCCAGTGGCGAGTGACTTTCGCCGGCTGGATATGGATGACGCCGCCGACAGGCAGCGGTTGATGCGTTATTACGCGAAATCAAACCCCTTTTCGGCGCTACCGATGAATAACAACATTGGTTTGTTAATGTTTTACTGTGCTTCGTATTTAAAAGAGTGCGTTTATTTTTCAGAAAAATATCAGGCTGTCGCCATTGCCACGCAAAACAAAGGAAGACTACTGTGCTTCGATATTTTTGCCGAACCGGGCGCGACATTAACGCACATCATCAATGCATTAGCCAATCAGCAAACGCAGCGTGTGGTCTTAGGTTTTACGCCCAAAGAAAACCACAATTGCGAATGCACGATGATTGACGATGACGACACGCTTTTTCTGTTCAGCGGCAAAGAGAATGTTTTCCGCGACCATCAGGTGATGTTTCCGTTGTTGTCACATGCCTAGTGGTCCAGGCATAAAAAAAGCCCCTGTCGGCAGGGGCTTTCTCATCACTCAAACTGATACGCGACCGATAAACCCACGCCGTAGTTACGCCCAGGAGCCGGTTCGTAGTAACGGTTGTTACCTTCATTAACGATAACGGAACCGACATATTTGCGATCAAACAGGTTATCGACCCGGCCAAACACGTCCATCATCCAGTTGCCATAATTGAATTTATAGCCGGTATTCAGCCCGGTAACGGTATAAGAGGGCGCTTTGGCGCTGTTTTCGTCATTCGCCATCATATCGCTCATATAATGGACATCTGCGCCCGCATACCAACCCTGATCTGGCTGCCAACCCAGCGAAGCAAAGCCCATATTGCGCGCGATACCCGGTATCCGATTGCCATTACATTCGCCGTCGTTACACACATCGGTGCGATACGTCGCATCAAGGTAGGTCCACGCCAGTTTTGCCCGCCAGTTCCCGGCGAACTGCTGATCGAGGGATAATTCCACGCCCTGACGACGGGTTTTTCCGGCGTTTTTATAGGTGGTGCGCCCACCGCTGCTGCTATCGGTGACGATCTCGTTATCGGTATCCGTGCGGAACAACGCGGCGGTCAGTAGCCCATTGCCGATCCGCGTTTTGCTGCCGATTTCCAGGGTGTCGTTAGTAGATGGTTTCAGCGCGAAGTTGAGGCCATTTTTGCCATCCGCACGGTAGGAGAGCTCATTAATGGTGGGCGTTTCAAAACCGCGACCGGCGGCGGCATACACATTCCAGGCGTCGGTGATGGCATATTTCAGCGACGCGGCGGGCAGCCATTTGTGATAATTGGCTTCGCCGCTGTCATCGCCGTTTAGCGCCGTAATGTAGCGATCGTTGGAGTCAAACCACACGGAACTGTAACGCACACCTGCATCCAGCGACAGCTTGTCGGTCAGTTGCCAGGCGGTTTGCAAATACGGATCGACGTTCCACATCAGGTTACGTTCGTTACGGCGCAGGTTGCCTTTTTCGCCATACACCGGCGCGCTGCCATCCATCACAAAGTTTTCGTAACCTTTGCGCTCCTCGCTCATGTTTTCGTAGTTCAGACCACCGGTGAACGTTACCGGTACGCCCAGCTCGCCACGGTGTGTCCAGCGGGTATCAATGCCCTGATAGTGGCGCGTTAAATCAATCACGCCCCCCGCATGGGTTGGGTTGAGCTGTGGAGCGCGCGGGATCGATTGATATTGCGTGGTTTCACGCTCACCGGCGTACATCGTCACGCTGAAATCATCCTGGCTGCTCATCTGGCGCTCATAGCGCAAGCCCGCCTGGGTTTGCTTAATGGTTTTGCGCGTATCGTATTGCTGTGCGCGCGGCGACTGGCGCGGGTTATCTTTCCATTCAGACTCGGTTAACCCGCCAGCGTCGTTCGCTTTAATGTCGACACTGTTAAAAATCAGGCTCAGTTTACTGGCGTCATCAATACGAACGCCGAGTTTCGCGTTGGCGAGGTTTTTCCGTGCGCCGCTGCGATCGCGGTAGCCCCGGGTGACAAAGCGAGTGCTGGAAACGGTGTAATCGACATCGCCTGCGTGCGTTCCATCGCCCATCGCACCGCTGGCTTTCAGGCCGTAGCGCCAGCTACCAAAACTGCCGTAATAGCTGCTGGCCTCAATCGTTGCCGGTTCGCGCCCGGTCTGCGTGGTAACATTCATCACCCCGCCAGACGCGTTGCCGTAGAGTGCCGAGAACGGGCCGCGCAATACATCAATGCTCTCCACACTGTTTAAATCGATATTCGATGTCTGCCCCTGGCCGTCGGGCATGGTCGCGGGAATGCCATCAACATACAGGCGAATGCCGCGCACGCCATAGGTGGAACGCGAACCAAATCCGCGGATCGACAGTTGCAAATCTTGAGCGTAATTTTGCCGGTTTTGCACTTGTAAACCCGGAACGCTGCTCAGCGATTCAGAGAGATTCACCCGCGGCGCGGCCTGACGAATGTCATCGCCCTGGACAACGCTCACGGCGGCGGGGCTATCCAGCTCTGAAACGGTCTGCGGCGCGGCGCTGACAATCATGGTTTGTTCGTTGTCGGCCGCATAAGCGGAAGAGGAAAGCGCAGCCGGCAACAACAACACCGGCAGGGTGACCTTTGTGGTGGAAATAATAGTCATGACGGAACCAAGTTAAAAGACGAACCAAAAAGAGGAAATACGCCAATATGTTAAAGCGTATGTAAATTATTTGAAAACTTTAAACGCACATTACGTTAATGATGAGTGTAACGGAGGAAAGAGGATCGTGCGCCAAATAGCCTGGCGCTTTCAACAGATGGCAACACGTTTTACGTCAGCGTGAAACAAACCTCAACGCGCGAAAAAAAGCCACGCAGCAGGATGATGTGATTGGTATTGCGCTGTAACGGTTTGATAATTTTAAGCTGCCTGCTGGAGCCTTTTCTTTGACAGCACGGAGATACAATGCGCAGCACATTAATTGCCACGGCGATGACCGTTCTTATGCTGGCGCTTAAATAGCAGGGAAAACGACGCGCTGAATGCGTCGATTATCAGCGCAGCCTGGCAACGTTTTAAACAAGCGCAGGCGTAGCTTTTGCGCCAACAAAAAAGCCGCAACGTTTCCGCAGCGGCTTTTTGTTTTTATGACGCGTTACGAACGTGTCTTCTGCGCTGCATCCGGATGAACCGGCGCGGTGCTGTGGATTTCATTAACGCGCTTACGTACGCCAAACCATCCCACCACCAACACAACCGCGATCAGCGGAATAGAACCGATGGTGTACGTGCCGTTCGGGTAATCGAACGCCATCAGCACCAGCACGCTGAGCAGGAACAGCAGCGTCAGCCATGATGTTACCGGTGCCCCTGGCATTTTGAAGCTGACATCCGCCACTTTGCCTTCGTGGATAGCTTTGCGCAGACGCATCTGGCAGACCACGATAAAGCCCCAGGAAGCAATGATCCCCAGCGAGGCGACGTTAAGCACAATTTCAAATACCTGCGACGGCACCAGGTAATTCAGGAACACGCCAACGATATAGACACAAATGGTCGCTAGGATCCCCGCGTAAGGCACGTGTTGACGACTCATTTTGGACATAAATTTCGGCGCGGAACCGCCCATTGACATCGAGCGCAGAATTCGGCCCGTGCTGTAAAGCCCGGAGTTCAGGCTGGAGAGCGCGGCGGTCAGCACCACCATATTCATAATGTCACCGATATACGGCACGCCCAGCTTCGAGAAGAAGGTTACAAACGGGCTTTGCCCCGCCTGGTAAGCATTCCACGGCAGCAACAAAACCAGCAGCACGACGGAGCCGACATAAAACAAACCGATACGCCAGATAACGCTGTTAATGGCTTTCGGCACCATGGTCTGCGGATCTTTACACTCACCAGCCGCCGTACCTACCAGTTCGATAGAGGCGAACGCGAACACAACGCCCTGAACCAGCACCAGCGCCGGTAACAAGCCATGCGGGAAGAAACCACCATTATCGGTGATCAAATGGAAGCCCGTCGCGCCGCCGTCCAGCGGTTTACCACTGCCGAGGAAAATCGTCCCGACGACGAGGAACACCACAATCGCCAGCACTTTGACCAGCGCAAACCAGAACTCCATCTCCGCGAACCATTTCACGCCAATCATGTTCATGGTGCCGACAATCGCCAGCGCACCAAGAGCGAATACCCATTGCGGCACGTCGCCAAACGCGCCCCAGTAATGCATATAAAGCGCAACGGCGGTGATATCCACGATGCCGGTCATCGCCCAGTTGATGAAATACATCCAACCGGCAACATACGCGGCTTTTTCGCCAAGAAATTCACGCGCATAAGAGACGAAGCTGCCGCTGGAAGGGCGGTGTAAAACCAGTTCGCCCAGCGCGCGCAGAATGAAGAAGGAGAAAATACCACACACCAGATAAACGATAGCCAGCGACGGCCCCGCCATCTGCAGTCGGGCGCCTGCGCCCAGAAATAAACCCGTACCGATTGCGCCGCCGATAGCAATCATTTGCACCTGGCGGTTACCCATCGCGCGGTTGTAGCCCTCTTCGTGAGAATTGAGCCAGCGTCGTTTCGCGGCGTGATGATCCGTGACGTTGTTGTCTGTTTTCATTGCGTTACCTGTTTACCTGTCTGAACCTTGCGGAATTCCTCTACCCGGCAGGCAGAAAACCAATCGATTGCCTGGCGCGGGAAAATGTTCTGTCTTTCCAGTGTTTCTTCGTATGGATAAGACCAAACATGGCGCAGCATCGTAACCGCAATCGATAAACGACGCAAAACATACCCGTGCCCCTGGGGGCGACTATTAGCGGAAATTGTGAGGTTGGCAGGGACAAGCAGTGCAAATGATTCAACTCACTGAAAAATGCAACAGAAAAAACCACCATCAGTAATACGAATATGTAACAAATTTGCCAACATATTGACGGGTTGTCATTGGCGCAGAAGGCAACGGCAGCGCCGGGCAATGGTGTCTTTGCAAAATTTTTGCTTATTAAATGTAAATTAATTGTTTCACAGCATGCGCGCGTCGCCCTATTAATGGGGTTATCTCCTCTAACGCGAGTTTATTGCATGTCTTATCGCCTGAGTTTGCTGGATAAAAGCCCCATCGCGGAACACGAAACCGCACAGGATGCCCTGGCCCGCACGCTGCAACTGGCACAGCAGGCGGAAAACTGGGGCTATCACCGCTTCTGGATTGCCGAACATCACAACACCACCCAGTTGGCCAGCCCGTCGCCGGAGTTAGTTATCGCCTGGATACTGGGTCAAACGCGGCGAATTCGCGTCGGTTCCGGTGGGGTGATGCTGCAACATTACAGCCCGTTCAAAGTGGCGGAAAACTTCAACCTGCTGGCGACCCTGGCACCTGGCCGCGTTGATCTTGGCGTCGGCAAAGCCCCCGGCGGTTTGCCGCTCTCAACCCGCGCACTCCAGCAGGGAATAAACAGCGCCGAGAAGGGCAGTTTTGCCGATCAACTGGCGCAACTCGATAACTGGTTATCCCTGTCAAAAGATGACCATGCGGAAGAAACCGTTCTGGCAACGCCGCTGCCACCGCAACGCGCTGAAGGTTTCCTGCTTGGTGCGAGCCTTGAAAGCGCGGCGCTTGCGGCAAAATTGGGCTGGAATTTTGTCTTTGCCGCCCATCTCAACGGTGACAAAGCACTTTTACGTGACGTTGTCACTCAATGGAAAAAGCACAGTCAGCGCGACACGATAGTTGCCGTACAGGTGATCGTCGCGGAAACCGAAGCCCGGGCGAATGCGCTGGCGCAACAGGTTGAAGTCTGGGGCGTCGAGCTGGCAAACGGTCAGCGCGTGAGCGTCGCCAGCGAAGCGCAAGGTCAAGCGTTTGCCCGCCAGGCAGGCAGCCCGGCGGTGCGCATCGCAAAACGCGAACCGTCACTGATAGCCGGAACAGCGGATCAAGTTCTGGCGGGGTTGGAGGAACTGCATCAGCAATTCGCCATCGATGAATTTATTATCGACACGCCTATCAGCGAAGGGAGCGCGCGGCTGACCTCCGTATTGCGGCTGGCGCAAGCCCACGCGAATACAAACGCAACACAGGAGGTCGCGGGATGAGCTTTGCAGAACAACTGATCGACTGGCGACGCGAGTTACACCAGCACCCGGAGTTGTCGTTGCAGGAGTTTGAAACCACCCGGCGTATTCGTCACTGGCTGGAGAGCGCCGGGCTAAGATTGCTGCCGTTGAGCCTGCCAACCGGCGTGGTCGCAGAAGTGGGCAGCGGCGAAAAAGTGATCGCTTTGCGCGCGGATATCGATGCGTTACCGATTGAAGAAGCGGTCGACGTGCCGTTTGCCTCGCGCAATCCCGGTGTGATGCACGCCTGCGGACACGACGTTCACTCCAGCGTCATGCTCGGCGCGGCGCTGCTGCTAAAACAAAAGGAGCCGCAACTGACGGGAAGAGTGCGCATTCTGTTCCAGCCCGCAGAAGAGAATTTTGGCGGAGCGAAGCGGTTAATCGATGCCGGCGCCCTGGACAACGTTAGCGCCATCTTTGGCATGCACAACGAACCCGGATTACCGGTCGGGTCGTTTGCCACGCGCGGCGGCGCGTTTTACGCCAATGTGGATCGTTTTTCGCTGACCGTCACTGGCAAAGGCGCACATGCCGCGCGCCCGCACGAAGGTAACGACGCCATTTTGCTGGCCAGCCAACTGGTTGTCGCGCTGCAAAGCATTGCCAGCCGTAACGTCAATACACTGGAGTCGGTAGTGCTGAGCGTCACCCGCATTCAGGGGGGCAATACGTGGAATGTGCTGCCGGAACATGTCGAGCTGGAAGGCACGCTGCGTACTCACCAGGCGGCGGTGCGCGAAACAGTGAAACGCCGCGTTGACGATATTGCCGCCGGTCTGGCGCAGGCGTTCGATGCCAGTATCAACGTGCGTTGGTTTGAAGGGCCTGCCGCGCTGGTCAATCACGATCGGTGGGCAACGTTCGCCCGCGACGTCGCTGACTGGCACGGTTATCAGACGCAAGAGGCGGATCTGCACATGGGGGGCGAGGATTTTGCCGTCTATTTGCAGCATATTCCGGGCGCGTTTGTCAGCATTGGTAGCGACAGCGACTACGGTTTGCACCACCCGGCGTTCAACCCCGATGAAGCGTTAATCGAAGAGGCGGCGCGTTATTTCGCGCTGCTGGCAGAAAAAGCACTGCTGCAATCCTGATGTGAAATTTGTCTGCCTGGGGCTACTGCTCCGGGCCTCCTGTTGCCCGAATATGAGGATCGATTATGTCTACAGCACGACAACTGCGGCTTGGCACCCTATTACATGGCGCATCGGGAAATATGTCCGCGTGGCGACATCCGGCGGCGATCGCCGATGCCAGCATTAATTTTGGCTTCGTGCAGGAAACCGCGCGCATTGCCGAGCAGGGGAAACTGGACTTTCTTTTTGTCGCCGACGGTTTATATATCAACGAAAAATCGATCCCGCATTTTTTAAACCGTTTTGAACCGATAACTGTATTATCCGCGCTCGCCAGCGTGACCTCGCACCTCGGTCTGGTGGGCACACTTTCCACGTCCTACAGCGAGCCATTTACCGTTGCGCGCCAGTTCGCAAGCCTTGACCATCTGAGCAATGGCCGCGCGGGCTGGAATGTGGTGACCTCGCCGCTGGAAGGCTCGGCGAAAAACTTTTCCCGCACGCAGCACCCGGATCACGACTTACGTTACCGCATTGCCGATGAATATCTCGATGTGGTGAAAGGGTTATGGAATTCCTGGGAAGACGATGCGTTTGTGCGCAATAAAGCGACCGGGCAATACTTTGACGCCAATAAGTTACACCCGCTGAATCACCACGGTGATTTTTTCCAGGTTGCCGGACCGCTTAATATTGGCCGCACGCCGCAAGGACGACCGATTATTTTCCAGGCCGGTGCTTCAGACGATGGTAAACAACTGGCCGCCCGTCACGCCGACGCTATTTTTACGCATCAGGAAACGCTTGATGAAGCCAAAGCGTTTTATAGTGATGTGAAAAATCAGCTGGAAAAATATGGCCGCCGTCATGATGACCTGCATATTTTCCAGGGCGTCAGCGTCATTGTCGGCGACAGCGAAGAGGATGCTGAACAGCAATACCAGACCACCGCCGCGCTGGTCTCCATTACGGATGCGCTGAACTACCTCGGGCGCTATTTCGAACATCATGACTTCAGCCAGTACCCGCTCGACGAGCCGTTCCCGGATATCGGCGATTTGGGGCAAAACAGTTTTCGTAGCACCACTGATGAGATCAAGCGTAATGCGCGCGAGCGCCATTTAACGCTACGCCAGGTCGCGCTGGAAAGTGCTTCGCCGCGCCCCCGATTTTCCGGCACGGCGCAGCAAGTGGCCGATGGTCTGCAACTGTGGTTCGAAAGCTACGCAGCTGACGGTTTTATCATCCAGGGCGGAACACCGGATACCTTCCCGCGCTTTGTCGAAAAAGTGGTGCCGTTGCTGCAAGCCCGCGGCCTGTTCCGTAGTGAATACCCCGGCACGACACTGCGCGAAAGCTTAGGGTTGCCGCTGCCTGCTCATCCTTCCTCACAACAATAAAAGAAGAAAACGCTATGCAGAAAACATCGCTATTGCTGGCGGCAACGCTGGCGCTAACACCGCTGGCCTGGGCCCAAGATGTCAATATCAACGGAACGGGCGTGAGCCTGGACGCCAACAAAACGCCGATCACCACGGCGAAAAACGCGCAAGCCATTGCGCAGTTGCCGAAGGATTATCACTTTGTCGTACCGGGAAAACTGACCGTCGCCGTGGCGGCGCTCAACTCTCCACCGCTGACGGTGTTTGCGGATGACAATAAAACGCTGCTCGGTAGCGAAGTGGACATCGCCCGCCTGGTCGCCAGCAGCCTTGGGCTGGAGCTGAACGTGGTGCCGACCTCGTGGGAGGACTGGCCGCTCGGCGTCACCTCCGGCAAATATGATGCGGCGATCAGCAATATTACCGTCACCAAAGAGCGCAAAGCGAAGTTCGATTTCGCCACTTACCGCAAGGATTCACTCGGCTTTTATGTCAAATCCACCAGTCCGCTGAAATCAATTGAGAAAGCCGAAGACATTGCCGGGCTGCGCATTATTGTCGGCTCCGGCACTAATCAGGAGGCTATCCTGCTGGCGTGGAACGCGGAAAACGTGGAAAAAGGGTTGAAACCGTTTACGCCCATCTACACCAAAGATGACGCCGCTCAGACGCTGGCGCTGCAATCCGGTCGCGCCGACGCTTATTTCGGCCCGAACGTGATTGGCGCGTGGAAAGCGGCGCTGACCGGCAAAACCAAACTGGTCGGTAGCGTGGACGGTGGCTGGCCGAAAGCGGCGCATATCGCTGTCACCCTGCGTAAAGGCAGCGGGCTGGTTGAACCGGTGCAAACCGCGCTCAATGGCGCTATCAAAACGGGCGACTACGACAAGGTGCTCAATCGCTGGGGCGAGAGCGTAGAACGCATTCCGGCGTCGGAAGTTAATCCGGCGGGTCTTGGCGATTAAGGAGGCAGTCATGAATGAACGTTTCCGCGATGTCTCGCCAGATGCACCGGAATTGCAGCCAATCTTAAACGGGCTGTTTGGCGAATACACCGCACGCTATGGCGACTATTTTTCCCGCAGCGCCGAAGTGGAACTTACCGAATGGTATTTAGCGCCGCAGGGGCTGTTTATTGTGCTGGAGCGCGACGGGGAGATCATCGCGACCGGTGCTTACAAAGCGTTTGATGCCCATACGGCGGAGATCAAACGCATCTGGACGAAGCATGAACTGCGTAAGCAAGGGCTGGCGGCCAACATTGTGCAAGAGCTGGAGCGGCGCGCGGTACTGGCCGGTTACAGTCATATCTACCTGACCACCGGGTTTCGCCAGCCGGAAGCGGTGCGGCTGTATCTGAGTCAGGGTTATCAGCCGCAGTTTGATGTCCATCGCGATCCGGAAGAGTACAGCCAGCCGCCGTTCGATGGTCGGTTGCGCTTTAGCAAAGCGTTGTCGGTTGAGCGTTTAAGCAAAACCGCCTGAGGAGCGACCATGAAAAATGCAGAAACGATCAAAGTGGTGCCCGCGCGCTACCCGCTGCGCACGGTCGGCGCGGTTGTCGCCCTGTTTGTGCTGGCGGCGATTGTTCAGTCGGTGGCGTTTAACCCGCGCTGGGAATGGAACGTGTTTGCCCGTTGGTTTTTCGACCCGGTTATCCTCGAAGGGTTAGGGCAGACGCTGTTGCTGACCTTACTCGGCACGGCGCTAAGCGTGATTTTTGGCGGTCTACTGGCGTTAGCCAGACTCTCGTCTTCGTGGCTATTGAGCAGTCTTGCCTGGAGTTATATCTGGCTGTTTCGTTCGCTACCGCTGATTGTGGTGCTGATCATTCTTTATAACTTCTCCTATCTGTACGACACCTTATCGCTCGGCATTCCGTTTACCGGAATTCAGTGGGCGAGCTATCAAACCATCAACGTGCTTGGGCAGTTTTCCACGGCGGTCGTCGGGTTGACGCTGGTGCAAAGCGCCTATACCGCCGAGATTATTCGCGGTGGTTTTCTTGGGGTTGATCACGGGCAGTACGAAGCGGCGGCCGCGCTGGGGTTACCCGCCTGGCGGCGCACGCTGCGCATTATTCTGCCGCAGGCGCTGCGCACGATTTTGCCGTCCGGTTTTAACGAGATAATCAGCCTCGCCAAAGGCACGGCGATGGTTTATGTGCTGGCGATGCCGGAGCTGTTTTACACCATTCAGATGATTTACAACCGCACGCAGGAAGTTATCCCGCTGCTGATGGTTGGCGCAGTCTGGTATCTGGTGATCACCAGTGTATTGTCGGCTATTCAGTATTTGGTTGAACGCTGGCTGGCACGCAGCGAACGGCGTTCAGCGATTTCACCCACACGGGTTCGTTCATATTCCACTGCCCGCGTGGCGCAACCGCAGGAGCCCGTTCATGCCAACCTCTCTTAATGGTCATATTTCGATTACCGGCGTCAGCAAATATTTTGGTCGCCATAAAGCGCTGGATGAGGTGTCGCTGGAGATCCCGCCCGGTTCAGTCACGGTGATCCTGGGGCCGTCCGGTTCCGGGAAATCGACGCTGCTGCGCACCATTAATCACCTTGAGCGCGTGGATGAAGGGTTTATTCGCATTGATGGCGAATATATCGGTTATCGCCTGCACGGCGACAAGTTGTATGAACTAAAAGAGAAGGAGATTTTGCGCCAGCGCGTCAACGTCGGGTATGTGTTTCAGAATTTCAATTTGTTCCCGCATCTGACGGTACTGGAAAACTTGATTGAAGCCCCGATTGCCCACAAGAAGTTGAGCCGTAAAGAGGCTATCGATCAGGCATACGATCTGCTGGATGTGGTGGGGCTGCGCAACAAAGCCGATGCCTGGTCGCGCCATCTTTCCGGCGGGCAGCAGCAGCGCATTGCCATCGCCCGCGCGCTTTCCTTGCGCCCGCGCGTGATGCTGTTCGATGAGCCGACATCGGCGCTGGATCCGGAACTGGTGGGCGAAGTGCTGGATGTGATCAAAAAGCTGGCGCGCGCCGGTTCCACGCTGGTGGTGGTGACGCATGAAATCGGCTTTGCCCGCGAAGTCGCCGACCAGGTGGTGTTTATGGTCGATGGCAAAATTGTTGAACAGGGAAGCAGTGACGAGGTGCTAAATCACCCGCAGCATCCGCGCACACGCCAGTTTTTATCGAAGGTCTTATAAGGAGCGACAATGAAACGATTACTGGCGCTGCTGCTGGTCAGCGCAGGCAGTTTCGCCGCCGGGCAACTCGATTTAAAAGCCAATGAACAGCCGATTACTGTGCAGCGCAACGCGGCGGCGATCGCAAAAATCCCGGCGGATTATCGCTTTGTCGAGCCGGGGACACTAACAGTGGCGATCTCGGCGCTCAACTCACCGCCGCTGGCGTTGGTTGCCAGCGATAACCGCACGCGCATCGGCAGCGATCCGGATATTGCCCGTTTACTGGCGCAAAGCCTCGGTTTAAAGCTCAAACTGGTGCCAACCGCATGGGAAGACTGGCCGCTGGGCATTACTTCCGGGCGTTATGATGTCGCGCTGGTGAATATCGCCGTCACCGAAGCGCGCAAACAGAAGTTTGACTTCGCCACCTACCGCGCGGATTCACTGGCATTTTCGGTTAAATCATCCAGCGCAATCCAGGCGATCCGCTCTGCGCAAGATCTCGCCGGGCGCAAAGTGATTGTCGGTTCCGGCACCAATCAGGAGCGCATTTTACTGCGCTGGAATGAAGAGAACCAGGCCGCCGGTCGGCCTTTAGCGCAGCCGATCTATCTGACGGATGACGCCTCGGGGAATTTATATATTCAGTCCGGGCGAGCGGATGTGGTGTTTGGTCCGCAATCTGTCGCGGCCTACAAAGCAGCGCTTAACGGCGGCACGAAAGTCGTCGGCCTGGGGCCGAAAAAAGCCTGGGTGGCGACCACCACGAAAAAAGGTAATGGCCTGGTGTATGCCCTGCAGGCGGCGCTGGATGGCGCAATCGCGCGCGGGGAATATCAACAGGTGCTGGTGCGCTGGGGGGAGCAGGGCGAAGCGGTTGAACGATCGCAGGTCAACCCGCCAGGTATCACTTACGATTAAACAAAAAAACGCTGTTCCGCCGGGAGTACAACGTGCGGAACAGCGTGGCGCACTCGAGTCGCCAGTGTTAAGCGGTGGTCGGCGTAAGCGTGATACGCTCCAGCGAACCGACAATAAACAGATAAGAGAAAAGACCAATCAGCCCCATGGAGCCGACATACAGGATCGCGTAATCAAACGAATGGGTATTAGCGAGGATCACGCCAATCACCAGCGGTGTAACAATACTTGCCAGGTTGCCGCACATATTGAACACGCCGCCGGCTATTCCCAGCACTTCTTTTGGCGACGTATCGCTGAGTACGCACCAGCCAAGATTGCCAAAGCCTTTGGCGAAGAACGCCACGCTCATGGCGGCAATCACCACGACTTCTGAATCGGTATAGTTGGCGAGCACAATAACGCAGGAGAGCAGCATGCCGCAGATAACCGGGAATTTACGCGCGGTGGTCAGGCTGTATCCGCGCGTCAACAGCCAGTCGGATACTACGCCGCCCAGCAGGCCGCCGATAAACCCGGCGATAGCCGGAATACTGGCGACAAAGCCCACTTTTAAAATCGACATCCCTTTGGCCTGATAAAGATAGGTGGGAAACCAGGTAAGAAAAAACCAGGTAATAGATGTTACACAGAACTGACCGATATAAACGCCGATCATCATACGATTCACGCAGACACTTTTGATTTGCGCAAAACTGATTTTCGCCGGGCCTTTTTTACTGCCTAATTCCGGTTCGCCGCCGCCATCACGAATATAATCAATTTCCTGCTGGTTAATTTCTTTATGGGATAATGGATCGCGAATTTTAATCAACCAGAATATGCCCAGCACCACTCCGATCGCGCCAATATAATAGAAAACATAGTGCCAGCTCAGGGTGTGCAAAATAATCGTCATGAGCGGAGTGATAATCCCTAACGAAATATATTGCGCGGCCTGGTAAACCGCCGTCACAAAACCGCGTTCTTTATTGGGAAACCACTGCACACTAAGGCGGCTGTTGGCAGGGAAGGCAGGCGCCTCAATGGCGCCCATCATCAGGCGCAGCACGACCAGTACAATGAGCGGGCTGGCATACAGATAAATTGTGCCCTGAAACATCGTGACAATCGACCAGCCAATCAACGCAACACCATAAACTAATCGCGAGCCATATTTATCCAGCAGCCAGCCGCCGGGAATTTGCATCACCACATAGGAGATACCAAATACGGAAAATGCCAGGCCTAATGCTTCGGGATCAAAACCTAATTCTTTACTCATAATTGGCGCGACAACGGAAAGTGTCGCGCGGTCAGCATAATTAAATACAGTGGCAAGAAATAAAAATAACAGAATGCTGTAACGCACATTAGTGCGTTTAATTATTGTATTCATCACAACTCCTTTTGCAGGGTTGAATGTAGATGTAGGGTACAAAAAAGACGGAAGGAGCCTCCCGTCCGGGATTTATTATTATGGGCGTTTGCCGAATTCGCAGCTTTGCTGAGTCCAGGCGCGTGCTTGTTCGCTCAGCGTGAAGCCCAGGCCGTGACGGTCGGAGACATACATCCGCCCATCGCGCAGTTCAAGCTGTTCGTTAAACAGTGGATTCAGCCATTCGAAGTGCTCCAGCCACGGCTCCAGCGGGTAAGCGGCGGAAAGGTGTAAGTGCACTTCCATGGCAAAATGCGGTGCCAGTTTGCGGTTGTGTTTGGCGGCCAGATCCATAATTTTCAGGAACGGCGAAATCCCGCCAACGCGCGGTGCGTCTGGTTGCACAAAGTCGCTGGCATTGCCGAGGATCAGTTGTTCATGTTCGCGGAAACTGGTGAGCATCTCGCCGGTGGCGATCGGCGTATCCAGCGCCGCGGCAAGCTGGGCGTGGCCTTCAACGTCATAGGCATCAAGCGGCTCTTCAATCCAGATAAGGTTAAATTTCTCCATCTGGCGTCCCATACGAATCGCGGTTTCGCGATCCCATTGCTGATTGGCATCGACCATCAGCGGGAAGTCATCGCCCAGCGCTTCGCGCACGGCGGTGAGGCGGCGAATATCCTCTTTGGTATCCGGCTGACCGACTTTGATTTTGATACCGCCAATTCCATTTTCACGCGAAATAATGACGTTTTTCAGCACCTGATCCAGCGGCGTATGCAGGAAACCACCCGAGGTGTTGTAGCACTGTACCGAATCACGGTGCGCACCAAGCAGCTTCGCCAGCGGCAAACCGGCGCGTTTGGCTTTCATATCCCACAGTGCAATATCGATAGGGGAGATGGCCTGCACCGCCATACCGCTGCGCCCAACAGAGGCTCCGGCCCACAACAACTTGGTGTAAATCTTGTCGATATCATTCGGATCTTCGCCAAGCAGATTATCGGCAATCTCTTTTGCATGCGCATAAATCCCCTGACCACCGGCGCGTTTGGAGTAGCTAAAACCGACGCCTTCAAAACCGTCGCGGCTGCGGATTTCCGTAATAATAATCGCCACTTCGGTCAGCGGTTTTTGCCGCCCGGTCAGCACTTTCGCATCACTTACGGGGGTCGCCAGCGGTAGAAAGGCGAGGGAGAGTTTTACCCACTCGATGCGGTCACCGGTTTCAGCGGCGGTTTTTACATCGGATGCTCTGGCGTAGGTTACGGCATCAGAATTAGCACTTACGGTCATGGTTTTGCTCCTGTGAACAACAATAATGTTTGCGCTAACATTTGTAGATCGACAAGAAAATAATCGCCAGCGGAAGGAGGGTATTTTGTACAACCGATCACAAACCCAGCGCTAAAAAGGGTGTTTATTGCAACGGTAATCACATTTTTTGGGCTGTGTAGTCTCGGCACATCAAAAAATGATAGCGATAACATTACATAGCCAATATGCAAGTTAACTCACTGATTTATGAGGCTGAACAGGCAATGAAAGGAGAAAGAGGTATAATACAAAAACTGAAATTAATCATACCCAATGACCGTTTGGTTCTCTGTGAGTGAAGATGTCGAAAACCGCTCGTCCTGTGCCACCGCGCGCCCCAACGCTGGAAGACGTTGCGCGTGCAGCGGGGCTATCCTCAATGACCGTAAGTCGGGCGCTTAACACGCCGCAACTGGTGCGGCCAAAAACCGTGGAAAAGGTGCTCGCCGCCGTAAAAGCAACGGGCTATATTCCGAACGCGCTGGCCGGTGGACTGGCATCGCGGCGCAGCAAATTGATTGCCGTGGTCGTACCGCAGATCAACAACAATATGTTTGTCGATACGATCCAGGCTATCAGCGATGAACTGGCGATACGCGGTTATCACATGCTGCTGTGTGTTGCCGGTTATACCCAGCAAACCGAAGCGGATCTGGTCGCTGCGCTGTTGTCGCGCCGCCCGGATGGTATCGTGCTGACTGGCATTCACCACTCAACCGATTTGAAAAAAGTGATCCTCAACGCCAGTGTGCCGGTAGTTGAAATTTGGGATTTAACGCCCACACCGCTGGATATGCTGGTTGGCTTCTCGCATGAAAAAGTGGGCCAGGCCACCGCAGAATATCTGCTGCGCAAAGGGTATCGCCGACCGGGGTTGCTGTGGACCGTGGATAAACGTGCGTCGCAGCGCAAAGCCGGGCTGTGTGAAGCGCTGGCGCGTCATGGCATTACCGATCCGCTCAGTGTGGATGTGGCGCTACCGGCACGGTTTACGTCAGGGCGGGAAGGGCTGTCGCAGTTGCTGGCGCTGGGTGAGTCCGACGTGATTGTTTGCAGCTCCGACACGTTGGCACAGGGCGCTATTGTTGAAGCGCAATGCCGTGGCCTGCGCGTACCGCAGGATGTGGCGGTTATTGGTTTTGGCGATCTCGATTTCGCCGCCGGGAATAACCCCGCTATTACCACGGTGAGCGTCGACAGGCAAATCATTGGCCAGCGCGCGGCAACCTTGTTGATGGAGCGGATCGAAGGGACAAGTTCCGGGGACGAGATTGTGGATATCGGCTTTCACTTCATTGAACGGGAATCGGCGTGATCGTATGAGAATTAACGTTATTGGCACCAGCGGTAGCGGCAAATCAACGCTGGCGAAACGCCTGGCCAGCCAGCTCAAAGTGCCTTATATCGAAATGGATCTGCTTTACTGGCGTCCCAACTGGCAGGGGACGCCGGATGAGGAGTTGTATTCGCGTCTGGAAAAACTGCTGGAACAACCCGGCTGGGTGCTCGATGGCAACTATAACCGCAGCCGCGACATTAAATGGCGCCATGTTGATCTGGTGGTGTGGGTTGATTACGGGTTCTGGCGCACGTTGCGGCAGGTGACGCTGCGCGCCATTGAACGCGCCAGAAGCGAACAGGAGTTATGGCCGGGAACCGGCAATCGTGAAAGCCTGCGTCGTGCTTTTTTGAGTCGCGAGTCGATCATTCTCTGGTCGCTGAAGACCTGGCGCAAAAACCGTGAACGCTATGCGCGGGATATGGCGGATCCGCGTTATCAGCATCTGCGCTTTGTTCGCCTTACCACGCCTCAACAAGTTGACGAATTTCTCGCCAGTCTGACCTAAGCTTAAGGCTCATCCTGAACATAAGGAGCCCTTATGATTACGGTTTATGGTGTTCCCGGCTGGGGATCGGCCATCAGCGAAGTGATGCTGACGCAGGCAGAGATCCCTTATCACTTCATCAATGTCGATGGCTTCGACAAACCTGGCCCGCAGCAAGATACCCTGCGCAAATTAAACCCTTTGTGCCAGGTGCCAACCCTGCAACTGGACGATGGCAGCGTGATGACGGAATCCGCCGCTGTGGCACTGATGATCCTCGATCAGCGCCCGGATTTAGCCCCCGCCCCAGGCACCGCGCAACGCCAGCAGTTCTGGCGGTTGCTGGTCTGGCTCGTCGCGAATGTCTATCCCACTTTTACCTACGCCGATTACCCGGAACGCTGGGCAGCGGATGCGCCTGAACAACTGGTAGAAAATTGCCAGAAATACCGTAAATCGCTCTATCTGTGGCTCGACACGCAATTGCAGGCTGCGCCTTATGCTTTTGGCCAACAACTGACGCTGTTGGATATTTATCTTTGCGTAATGCGCACATGGGGACCGCGTCATGCATGGTTTGCCGAGAATACGCCAAATATTACCGCCATCGCTGATGCGGTATGCCAGTTACCGCAATTGCAAACCGTGCTGCGAAATAATGAAATTATCCGTTAGCCTGTTATTTTCGACATATTAATATTCTTAGAACCTCGCATAAGTTGAAACAGTATATAAATCCGGGGCGAAAAAAAGAATTTGAAATCACCCCAGTTATATGAGACAACATTTGGCGAATTTTCGTAGTCGACGCAATATTGCCTCTTTGCAGAAAAATCGGAATATTAATTTAACAGGGTGAAAATGATGGAATATATTCATTCGTATTTGAAAGGTGGTTCCTGGTTTACGCTTGGCGACAGCATAACAGAACGAGGATGGTATCAACCTATTGTTGCAGAAAACTTAGGGCTGGCGGAGTGGAGAAACTACGGTATTGGTGGAACCTGTATCGCCCAAAAAAATGAGCAAGATAATTCAGCCATTTGCTTACGCTATAAAACCATGGGGGAAAATCCAGACCTTATTACTCTCTGGGGCGGTGCCAATGATTTCGGTTTTAACTTCGGATCTGATGGTGGCACCGAAATAGGCGATAAACATGATAAAACGGCATTGACCTTTTATGGCGCAATGGATCTGCTACTTACCGGCGTTATAAAAAAATATCCGTTGGCCAGAGTAGGGTTTGTTGTTACGACACCCGTTTCAAATGCGCGCGGACACGGGCAAAAAAATGCCAAAGGATATTATCTGGCAGATTATTGTAACGCTATCAGAGAAAAGTGTGAGGAATATTCCATACCTTATCTCGACCTGCAAAAGAACTCCGGCTTTAACGAACTCAATATGGACATTATGACCAGTAATACAACTGGCGTGATTTCCGATGGTTTGCACCCTTCAAAATTAGGCATGGAAAGACTGGCCACCA
Source organism: Kosakonia quasisacchari (assembly GCF_004331415.1). Taxonomy (GTDB): domain Bacteria; phylum Pseudomonadota; class Gammaproteobacteria; order Enterobacterales; family Enterobacteriaceae; genus Kosakonia; species Kosakonia quasisacchari. The sequence goes on along the minus strand of NZ_SJOP01000011.1, from coordinate 73,696 downwards.
AGATTACGCATTTTATCTTATCGTTGTAGGAGAGGTGGCTATGAGAATTGCAACCATTGATCTCCTGAAAATACTCGCGATCTTTCTTGTCATCCTGGCGCACGTGACGTTGTTTTTTCTGAATCACGACGAAAGCGATGTTGTGTTGTGCTTTTTCAGGCAGGCGGGGCTATGCGGTGTTGCCCTTTTTTTTATCTGTAGCGGCTATTTTTTATTAAATAACAAACACGAAGACCAAGCAAACTATGTGATTGCCAAGATTAAAAGCATCGTTGGTGTACTGATTTTCTGGTTATTATTTTATTACGCGTATGATACCTGGTGGATAAGTCGATTTACCGATGTGCCGGAAATTAATCTCCTTAATTACCTGAATGTCAGTAAAGCCACCACAGAAGCAACGCCGTTATGGTTCATATTTGCCATTATTCCGCTGTACATTTTTACACCCTTAATGCGGCATGCTTTTAAGAAAGAACGCGCGAGTGAAATACTAAAAGTCGTTGTGTTAATGGTGGTTATCGCCAACCTGACATTATTAAACACATGGACTGAAGCCAGCTTCAATTTCTCACTTTTTGCATTTAACTTGCTCATTCCCTTTCAACCTGAAGGACTGATTTGTTTTTTAATTGGTGGTTACCTCGGGCTGGTTAAACCAACTCTCAAGCAATTCTCTATTGCGCATATTATGACGTTAACGCTGGCGGTTATCGCACTGTTCGTATTGGCGTACATCTCGTCCAGCGCGGGAATTGCCATCTTTTATGGTAAGTTTTATAATATATTATTACTTATCTCTTCCGTCGGCCTGTTTTTGTTCATTGTTAATCTGAATATTAATATGCTACCACGCTGGGTGAGCAACCTGAGCGACAATGTCCTGGGAATCTACCTTGTACACAACATCTTTGTCGTGGAAATTCACAGTGTGTTTATTCATGAAAAGCTGTTGGGAATAATCTCGGAAGCGAATATTTATCTTTATATCATTGCTTATTCCTTGTTGGCTTTTGTCCTTTCTTACGGCCTCTGTGCTCTGCTGAAAAGATCAAAGATAACGGCCAGAATTGTCACACTTTGACAACCTGAATGCGGCGAAAGGACCAGTAACTTGTGCTACTGTCACTCTCTTTATAAAACAAGGAGTTTGCTATGCCGCACGTTGATATTAAATGTTTTCCCCGCGATCTGTCCGAAGCGCAAAAAACCGCGCTGGCAAACGATATCGCCGAGGTAATTGTTCGCCATTTGAGTAGCAAAGATAGCGCTGTCAGCGTCGCTCTTAACACCGTCGCGCCAGATAACTGGAAAGCGCAGGTATGGGACACCGACATTGCGCCGCATATTGACACGCTTATCAAAAAGCCTGGCTATTCAATGTAAATATCCTGCCGCCCACACCTGCCGTGTGGGCTTTTTTTATCATTTTGCTAAACAAAAAATGCTGTTGTTTTGAACAACTTCCCGGAATATATAATACGCGGCAATCTGATTATGAATGTAAGCGTATCAGTTTTTTCATTATTTTCGCTTTCGGAAAATTCATATTTGCGCGATCTTAAATACAATTCTAGAGTTTTTATTATCTCGCTCAGGATAATAACCAGAGCAATATAATCATCACGGAAAGCGCTAGATTGATTAATTTCGCTAGCAACTCATTAAACAAGGAACGTCGTTCATGAAGCCATCCCGTTCTTTCATATTATTATTGCCCCTGTTTGCCGCATTGCCGTTGCAAGCCGCAGAGCCCGCAGCGGAATCACAAAACTGGTATCCCTCAATTTATGGTGCAAATGATGAAATAGGCGCAGCAAATCTGCTCACGCCTGAGGTTGTTTTACAAGCTATTCACCTTGTAAAACAAGGTGTTGTTGTGCCACTGGCGGTGCCGGTTGATAAGGATTTCCCGGCGTTTCGCCACCGCAGTTTTCATCTCTACAATATTCAGCCCGGCCAGCAAGACGGGAAAACGCTTGGCCCGAATAAATTCACCTTCAATGATGAGCTGGTCAATGCATGGACAGGCGTGGGCACACAGTTAAACGGCATCGGCCATATCGGCATTAATAATATCTATTACAACGGTAATAAAGCGGCAGATTTCGTCACTATTGATGGTGTTAAAAAATTAGGCATTGAAAAAGTCCCGCCGATGGTAACGCGAGGCGTGGTGTTAGATATGACCACTTATTATAAACAAAAGATTGTTCCCGGCGGCACTGAGTTTAGCGTTGAGGATATTCAGTCGGTATTAAAAAACCAGGGATTAACCTTAAAAAAAGGCGACATCGTTTTATTTAACACGGGATGGCTGGAACTTATTGGTAAAGACAATAAACAGTTTCTGGAAAAGGAGCCTGGTATTGGCATGGAAGCAGCAAAATGGTTGGCGGACCAGCAGATCGTCGCGTTTGGCGGCGATACCTGGGCGTCTGAAGTGTATCCAAACCCTGCAACTAAGGAGGAGTTCCCAATCAATCAGTATCTGTTAGCAAAACGGGGGATTTACAACCTGGAGTTGATCGATACACGTCCACTGGTAGGCAAACAAGTTTGGGAATTCTTGTTCGTCCTTGGCCAACCGCTGTACACCGGTTCAACACAGGTCAACATCAACCCTGTGGCGATTTATTAGTTTTTTGTTGTTGTTTGTTGTTGTTTGCTGTTAGCGCTACCCTGAAGTGGTTTTCATTTTTAGTAAAACATTGTTCTGTGGAGCAGTTCGGGTTTCATTTACCGGGTTAATGTTACATAAGCGTCTTTGACATGGAGATGATTATGTTTCGGAAACTCAGTTCACTGACATTCGCGCTGCTCCTTTTTTCGCACCCTTCATTTGCTGCTCCAGAGAGTTTTCCCATCTGGCCGCAGGGCGATGCGCCAGGCGCTAAAAGTAGCACGGTCAAATTTGTATTAACTGAACGCAGTAAAGATCCTTCGCTTCCCGACCGCGCCGTGACCGGCATTCGCGCGCCGCAAATCACCGTGTACAAACCGCAAAAACCCAACGGCACCGCCATCCTGGTGATTCCGGGCGGATCGTATAAACGCGTCGTGCTGGACAAAGAGGGCAGTGATTTAGCCGCGCCTTTCAATGCGCGCGGTTACACCTTGTTTGTGATGACCTACCGCATGCCGGAAGATGGCCATGCCGAAGGGGCTGACGCCTCGCTGGCGGATGCGCAACGTGCGTTGCGTACCTTACGCGCACAGGCAGAATCACGCCATCTCAACCCGAAAAAAATGGGTGTAATGGGTTTCTCCGCCGGCGGGCACGTCGCCGCAAGCCTGGAGACGCGTTACGATGAGAAGGTTTACAGGCCGGTGGACGACATTGATAACCAGCGCGCACGGCCAGATTTTGTGGTACTGGGTTACCCGGTGATTTCAATGGATCAGGCGATTGCCCACGCTGGTTCGCGAAAAGCGCTAATCGGTGAAACGCCAACGGCGGAGCAGATCAAACACTACTCGCCGGAACAGAATGTCACCGTGCAAACACCGCCGACCTTTCTGCTGCATGCTGTGGATGATCCTTCTGTACCGGTTGCCAACTCGCTGGTGATGTTTAACGCGCTGCACGCCCATAATGTGCTCACCGAGTTGCATCTGTTCAGCAAAGGGCAGCATGGATTTGGCGTACGCGGTGTGAAACACCTACCGGCAGCGGTCTGGCCAGAACTGGTGATGAACTGGATCGACGCGCTGCCTGAGTAAATGCTTCGTCATTCGCCAGCGGTGATGCGCTTGCCGCTGGTGACGAACGTGCCGCCGCCAAGGTGATGAATGGTATTCAGTTTATCGTCATCAAAGTGCCAGCGCCCATTGATAAATACACGTTCATCCGCGGCGGCGGAAACCACTTCGCCAAACAGCGTGTCATATTTTTCTTGCGCTGCGGTTGGTGGAAGCAAACGACACTCCATCCACGCCAGGCACTTCTCTTCGATAACCGGCAGGCCCAGTACCGGCCCGGCGATAACAGGAATGCCATAGCAATTAAACTTGTCTTCATCGCGACCGGTCACGCTACCGACTGCATAACTCCAGTTCGTTGCCGCAACGCCTGGCACCACAATGCCAAACATGCCGCTACGTTCAATCAGCTCACGCGACCAGGCGCTTTTGTCCACCACAATTGCAATTCGCGGCGGCGAAAACTCAACCGGCATCGACCAGGCCGCTGCCATCACATTGCGCCGGTCGATCTGCTCATCGCGGCTGGTAATAAGAATGGTCGGACCGTGGTTTAGCAGGCGACAAGCATGTTCTAACGCCAGCGGACGGAAATGGCTCATAACGGTTCCTCTGTGTAATAGTTTCTGGCATTAAGTGGCTGAACAGGCAGCAAAATCAAGGCGTGGCGCATTATCCGGCACTCCTTGCGACCACAATCTGTCCGCGGCCTTGCTCTTTCGCCAGGTAGAGCGCCAGGTCGGCCGCACGTACCAGATTATCTGCGCGCGCATGGCGCGGCCAGGTCGCCAGGCCAATCGAAACAGAAACCGGGCCAATGTCCTGTGATTCATACAGCATGTGATGATTCACGACATTATTCAGCAGCGTCTCAGCCACTTTTTTCGCCTGCACTTCATCCGCACCGGGCAGAACAAGCAAAAACTCTTCGCCGCCATACCGGAATGCAATGCTGTTTTCATCCAGCGTTTCGGTGATCAGCCGTGACAGCTCACGCAGCACCTTATCACCCGCGTCGTGGCCATACTGATCGTTAAGCTTCTTGAAATAATCCACGTCGACCATCAGGCAGCTCAGTTTCGTGCCTTCAACCATCGCCTGATCGAGCATATTGCGCAGTGTTTCATCCAGGCTGTGGCGGTTGCGCAGGCCCGTCAACGAGTCGTGCATGGCGCGTTCTGTCAACGTATCACGCAGGATCTGGTTTGCCAGCGCCAGCGCCAGCGTTTCTGCCAGCAGCTCCAGGTAGATATAGGGCGGTTCTTTGCCTGGCGTGTAGTTATCGAAAGTGAGCAAACCAATGCTTTTATTCTGCGCGTTAAGCGGCACACAAATCGCACGCGTGGCGATCTCGGGTTGAAGATGTTCGCAGGGCATGTCAACGCCGCCTTTCGCAGGGCTATGTAACTGCCCACGTTTTAACGCCCAGCAATGTTCGGGCGGGAAGGGGGCATCTTCGCCCGGCGGCAACCCCCAGCGCGCCACACACTTCATGCGCTTAGTGCGCGCATTGAGAACAAACAATCGGCCGCCCATATCCGGAATGATTTGCGGCGCAAAGCGGCTGATCACACGAAAAATCGCGCTATGGGAATCACACCCCTGCAACCGCTGCGTCATTCTCGCCAGCAATGTCCGCGTGGCCCACTCCGCGTCTCGCTCAAGTTCCAGACGCTGCCGTGTCAGGCCGTTTTCGCGAAATATGCGGATGGCCTGCGCCATATCACCGATTTCATCCACCTGCGCCAGCACCGGCGCTTCCACATCGTAATCCTGGGTCGCCAGGCGGTTGACCACATCGCTTAACGTCACCACCGGACGCAAAATGCGGTGCTTGATAATAAAACCGAGCACAAATAAGAACAGTAACGCCGTCAGCCCAACCATAATTTCGGATAAAGTGCGTAAGCGTAACGATCGGTCGGTTGCTTCGGCTATCGCGGTCTGGACACGCTGATCGGACAGGCTGCGGAAGTGGGCGAAACGGTACTCTGTTTCGGAAAGCCGCTCTTCATAGCTGGCGCTATACAGCAGATTCATCGCCTCGTCCGTTTTCCCGGCTTCAATATCGGCGATGGCGATGCGCTGCTCATCCTCCAGCTGATCCAGCGTCGACAGCCCATCACGCAAAATCAGGAGCTCTTCATCGGAAGCGCCGCGATCACGCAGGGCGACCAGATGATTTTCCAAATCGATATCCTGCTGCTGGCGGGTTTTCCAGCTTTGAATCAGTTCTGGCTGCTTTTTGATCACCGCTTCTCGCGCCAGCTCGGTGAGCGCATAAGCCTCTTTTTCCAAATCGTCTGTTAACTCATCGAAAACGCGGTTTTGCGCCACGGCGTCACGCTCTGCACGTTCCGCATTCGACGCCAGAAACAGCGCCACGCCGGAGGTCAGCGTTAATACCACGGTCGCGGTATAAGCAAAATTGGTGATCGTAGCGATGCGCACGGGAATCCTTTTAGATATGAGTACAGGAATATGCTTTCAGTTTAGACATTCAGTTAAAAATCAATGCGCAATATTGACGTCATTTCTTCGTCATATTCGCTGCCTATAGTCAGCCGCAATCAAATCCCAAAGAGGATAACAACATGTTTGCTCCCCTGACTTTTGTGCAGGTGGATGCGCCCCGTCGGCTCAAAACCACGGGCCAATCACGGCTTTCTGTTACGGGAGGGCGTGGATGAGCGCATTCACCGATATCCGCTTACAAGGTGTTTCCTTCGCCTTTGGCGCACATACCGTTCTTAATCACATCGATTTACATATTCAACCTGGCAGCATTGTTGCGCTGCTCGGCCCGTCTGGCTGCGGCAAAAGCACCTTGCTGCGCTTGCTGGCAGGGCTGAGTGAACCGGCAGAAGGTGAGATCTGGTTTGGCGATCGCCTGGTGGCGAAAGCGGGCTGGACGTTGCCGTCGGAAGCGCGCGACATCGGCATGGTATTTCAGGATTACGCGCTCTGGCCGCATATGAGCGTCGCGCAAAACGTGGCTTTCCCGTTAAAAATGCGCAACGTGCCGCGCGCAGAACGCGAACAGCGCGTGTCACAGGCGCTGGAGAGGGTCGGGCTCGCTGAATTCGCCGGGCGCAAACCCGCAGGCTTATCTGGCGGGCAGCAACAACGCGTGGCGCTGGCGCGCGCCATTGTTGCCGAACCCAGCGTTCTGTTGTTTGACGAGCCGCTCTCCAACCTCGACACCGCGCTGCGCGAATCCTTATGCCACGAGATGGCGCGTCTGCTGCGCCAGCTTGGCACCACCGCCGTGTATGTCACCCATGACCACCGCGAAGCACAGTGGCTTGCCGACCGCATTGTGCATTTAGCGTCCGGGACCGTTGAATCTGTACGAACCGTTACTTCATCCTCAGGGGAAATTGCATGAAAGCCTTACTGTCTGTGAAAAAAGGAGTCGCTTTAGCCATGGTGCTGTCGTCCATGATGATGTCCAGCGCGCACGCGCTGACCGTTTACACCGCAGGTCCTGGCTCGCTGGCAAAAAGCCTGGCCAGCGGCTTTGAGCAAAAAACCGGCGTTAAAGTCAATATCTTCCAGGCGACAACCGGCAAAGTGATGGCGCGTCTGGAAGCCGAGCAGGCCAATCCGCAGGCCGATATTTTAATTTCCGCCTCGTGGGATACCGCCGAAGATCTACATAATCGCGGCTGGTTGCTGCCGTTTAACAGCGCCAATGCTGACAAAGTCCCGCAGACATTAAAAAGCGCCGACTATGTGGCGCAGGGCATCTCGGCGCTGGGGATTGTCTGGAACACCAAGAGCGGCACCCCGGAACCAAAAGAGTGGAACGATCTCACTTCAGCGGACTTCAAAGATAAAGTTACCACGCCCGATCCGTCGCTCTCCGGCGCATCACTTGACCTGCTGATTGGTCTGCAAAACGGTATGGGCGACCGCGCCTGGCAGTTATTTGATGCGCTGAAAAAGAATGGCATGGTCGTAAGCGGTCCGAACGCCCAGGCGGTAACGCCGGTGATGCAAGGGGCGAAAGCGGCGGTGTTTGGCGCGGTTGACTACGTGACGTATGGCAATATCGCGCAGGGCGAATCGCTGAAAGTGATCTTCCCGGCCAGTGGCACCGTTATCGCTCCACGCCCCATGATGATCCTCAAAACAACCCACCATGCGGACGACGCCAAAGCGTTTATCGATTACGTACTGTCGCCGGAAGGGCAGAAAATGGTCGCCGACGCCTGGTTGATGCCTGCTCGCACGGATGTGGAAGCCAAACGCCCGCTGTTTACCGAGCTGAAAGTGCTGCCGACCCAGAGCAATGGCACCAGTGAACGCGGTGACGTGCTGAAGCGCTTTAACGCGCTCTTTGCTCAATAATCCTTTCGATCTTTGCGGGGGCAACCCCGCTTTTAGGATACCCGTTGTGAACCAAAGATTAATTGCGCAAGCAACGCTGGCGCTGCTGCTGATACTGGTGGCGCTGCCGCTGCTGTTTATTCTCCTGCAGGCGGTGTTCCCGCACTTTAGCGCGGGCGAATTTGGTGGCGCGTTTTCCGCCATCCCCGGGTTGCTGGCCGAACCGCAACTGCCCGCCATGTTCGGCGGTACGCTGCAAATTGCCTTCGGTGTGGCGCTGTGCAGCGCGCTGATCGGTTTGCCGTTCGGCGTCGCACGCGGGTTATTTGATTTACCGTGCCCGAAACTATGGGATCTGCTGTTTTTGATTCCGTTTTTAACCCCGCCTTATATCACCGCGCTGTCATGGATGCTGGTGTTGCAAACCCAGGGTTACCTGATGCAGCTCACCGGGCTGGATCTCAATAATTTACTGTTCAGCAAAGTTGGCATCATTCTGGTGATGACGCTGAATATCTTTCCGGTGGTTTACTTTGCCGTGTCGCGCAGTTTGCTCGCCAGCGGGCAACGACTGGCGCAGGTCGCACGCATTCACGGCGCCACACCCTGGCGGGCGTTTTACCATATCACGCTGCCGTTACTTTCCCCGGCGCTGGCGGCCGGTATGTTACTGGCGTTTACGCTGGCGGTGGAAGAGTATGGCGTGCCCGCCGCACTTGGAACCCGTTCTGGTGTGGTGATGTTGACTGTTGGCATCGAAGAGAAACTGGCCGACTGGCCGATCGATTTACCCGGCGCGTCGCTGCTGTCGGTGGTGCTGATTGCTATTGCGCTGTGCGGATGGTGGCTCCAGCGTAAGCTAACCGGCGATAAAGATGTCACCAGCGTGTCCGGGAAACCGACTGAACATATCGGGGCGAAACTCGGTTTTGCCACCTTACCGGTGCTGCTGGTGATGGCGGCGGTCGGCTTTCTCGCCGTGGTTCTACCGGGATTGTCGATGGCGCTAACCGGCTTCAGCTCCACGCTTTCCGGCGGCGTGTCGCTGGATAATCTCTCCGTGAAACATTTTGCCGCGCTGTTCGAACAGCGCGGTGATGCGCTGCCCGCACTGGGCACCAGTTTGTCGCTAGCGTTGGGCGCGGCGCTGATTACCGGCGCGCTGGGCTTGTGCGCCGCCTGGCTTGTAGTAATGCAAAAGATTAAAGGACGCACGGTAATTGATGCGCTATCGCTGATGCCCGCCGCGCTGCCCGGCGTGGTGGTTGGCGTTGGCTTGATTTTGCTGTGGAACCGCAGTTTCTGGCCGGTTTCACCCTACAACACATGGGCAATTTTGCTCATCTCTTACTGTTGCCTGCTTTTGCCATGGCCAGTGCGTTATATCGGCAGCGCCATGCGCCAGTTGGGCGGCAATCTGGAGCCTGCTGCGCGGGTTCACGGTGCCAGCGCGTTTCAGGCGCTGCGGCTGATTGTGCTGCCGCTGATTTTCCCGGCAATGCTCGCCTCCATGCTGATGGTGTTCGCCATTGCATCGCGCGAGCTGGTCACCTCGCTGTTGCTGGCTCCGGCGGGTACACAAACCGTGGCGGTATTTATCTGGCGGCAATTCGAGCAAGGCTCTGTAGGTCAGGGGATGGCGATGGCAACCCTGACGCTACTCACCGGGCTGGCGTTGATGCTCACCGCGCTTGGAATAATGCAACGCAGCACAAAGGGATAAATCGAGGGCACAAAATCGACGGTAAAGCGAAAAAAATGCGCTATAACAACGGGACACCATTCGCAAGGAGCCTGTATGTCCCCTTTTTTGACCGCTTATCTGGCCCGTATTGGCTGGGAGCAAACGCCCGATATCTCACTGGAAACGCTACGGGCGTTGCATTTGCATCACAACGGCGCCATCCCTTTTGAAAACCTTGATGTAGTGCTGCCGCGCGAGATTGAACTCAGCGATGAGGCGATTTTCCATAAGCTGGTGGTCGCTCGTCGCGGCGGTTACTGCTTTGAGCAGAACGGGCTGTTTGAGCGTGTGCTGAAAGAGGTTGGATTTACGGTACGCAGCCTGTTAGGACGGGTGGTGCTTGCTAATCCGCCGCAGATGCCGCCGCGTACGCACCGTATTCTGCTGGTGCAGCTTGCGGGCGAGCTGTGGATCGCCGATGTCGGTTTTGGCGGGCAAACGCTGACCGCGCCGATCCGCTTGCAGGAAGATATTGAGCAGGAAACGCCGCATGGCCTCTACCGTTTGCAGCGCAAAGGCGAAGACTGGGTGCTCCAGTTCCGCCATCATGAGCGCTGGCAGTCGATGTATCAGTTTGAGATGGGACAACAGTATCAGGCCGATTTTGTCATGGGAAATTTTCACTCCGCGCATTGGCCGGCATCCCATTTTCGCCATCACTTGTTGATGTGCCGCCATCTGCCGGACGGCGTAAAGCTGACATTAACGAACTTTCACTTCACTCACTGGAAAAACGGCCAGGCGCTGGAAGAGGTGACCTTTGCCGATGTTCCGGCGCTGTATGACGCGCTGCAAAATCGCTTCGGGCTAGGTGTTAACGACGCACAGCACGGCTTTAGCCTGCAACAACTGGAAGCAGTGATGGCCGGTTTCGATTTGCACGGCGACAAAGCTTAACAAAGTTCTTTTTCGATCATAACAGCCAGATGGCGATTGAAGGCAGCTTCGTCAACATCTGGCATCCCCAGCATGCAAATTCCGTCCAGGCCACATACCAGTGCAATCAGTCGCCAGGCGATGTTTGCCGCCGTATCGTGAGAGGTAAATTCACCCGCCGCACGACCTTGCTCAATCAATTGCACCACTTTGACGTGCCACATCTGCATCGTCAGCAGATAGGCGCCTTTGATTTCCGGCTCTTTACTCGCCAGCAGTAATGCTTCCCGCCACAAATGCACATAGGGTTCGAGTCCGCCTTCGTCGCTGCCCAACATCGCGTGTAACTGTTCGCGCCATGGCGCGGTCGCGGGCACCACTTCAACCTCCAGCAATTCAGCAATCAGGCGGATAAACGCCTGCGCTTTTAATTCATTTCCCGACGTGAAGTGGTGGTGAACTTGGCCGGTAGCCACCCCGGCAACACTTGCGATCCGGCGAACGGTCATGGCGGAAAAACCGTCTTCCAGCGCTACGCGCATCGCGGCTTTGAGGATCACTTCACGGCGATCATCCTTGTTCAGGTAGCGCATAAAACCTCGGCTAAATAGGGGGTAAACGGAGTGTAACAAAAAGCTGGACATGCGTTCAACTTTCCGTAGGATCGCCATTCTGGACATCTGTCCAGGAATGAAAACGATGGAGAGAAGTATGTTTCGTCAGTGGTTAACGCTGGTCATCATTGTGCTGGTTTATATTCCGGTCGCTATCGATGCGACGGTGCTGCATGTCGCCGCGCCCACACTGAGCGCGGTGTTAAATGCCAGCGGAAATGAGCTGTTATGGATAATGGATATCTACTCGCTGGTGATGGCCGGAATGGTGCTGCCGATGGGCGCGCTGGGCGACAAAATCGGTTTTAAGCGGTTGTTGCTGATCGGTAGCGGGCTGTTTGGCGCGGCCTCGTTGCTGGCGGCATTTGCCTCAAGCGCCAGTTGGCTTATCGCCACGCGCGCGCTGCTGGCAGTCGGTGCAGCAATGATCGTGCCGGCAACACTTGCCGGGATCCGTAACACTTTTTCGCAGGCGCAGCAGCGCAATACGGCGCTCGGCGTCTGGGCGGCAATTGGTTCCGGCGGCGCGGCATTTGGTCCGTTAATTGGCGGAATGTTGCTGGAGCATTTCTACTGGGGTTCCGTGTTCCTGATCAATGTGCCGATTGTCATTGCCGTGATGGCGCTGACCGCGCGCTTCGTGCCACGCCAGCAAGGCCGCGCCGAGCAGCCGTTACACCTGAATCAGGCATTGAGCTTGATTGTCGCCATCTTGCTGCTGGTGTGGAGTGCAAAAACGGCGATGAAAGGCACGCAGCCGCTATGGATCGTGGCGAGTACATTGCTCGTGGGTGCCACCTTGCTGACCGGTTTTGTGCGCATTCAGCTTGCCGTCACGACCCCGATGATCGACATGCGGCTGTTTACGCATCGCGTGATTTTAAGCGGTGTGCTGATGGCGATAACGTCGATGGTGACGCTGGTCGGTTTTGAGCTGCTGATGGCGCAGGAGTTGCAATTTGTTCACGGTTTCACGCCGTTTGCCGCCGGGGTTTTTATGCTGCCGGTGATGCTGGCGAGCGGATTTAGCGGGCCCATCGCCGGGATATTGGTGTCAAAACTGGGATTACGCCGCGTCGCCGCTGGCGGGATGGCGCTCAGCGCGGTGAGTTTCCTGGGCCTTTCCGTGACCAACTTCGCCACCCAGCCGTGGCAGGCCGGAATATTGATGGCGCTGCTGGGCTTCAGTGCGGCAAGCGCGTTACTGGCCTCTACGGCGGCGATCATGGCCGCTGCGCCAAAAGAGAAAGCGGCAGCCGCCGGGGCGATTGAAGCGATGTCGTACGAACTGGGCGCCGGTCTTGGCATTGCCGTGTTTGGGTTGATTTTGAGCCGCAGTTTCTCCGCCTCGATCCAGCTTCCACAGGGGTTAAGCAGCGAGACCGCCGCGCAGGCGTCATCGTCCATTGGTGAAGCATTCCGCCTGGCGCAGGAAGCACCGCCCGCAGTTGCCGAGGGGATCATCGCGGCGGCGAAAACAGCCTTTATCAGTTCACACAGTGTTGCATTGGGAACCGCCGGCGCGCTGTTGATACTACTGGCGGTGGGGATCTGGTTTAGCCTGGCACGAGTGGAAAAACAGTAGCGTTGTGCCGGATCACGCACGCTGGCGGGTTGACCACCAACAGAGTAGCGATCCGGCGCACACCATCAGCGCGCCCTGCCAGAAGGAGAACGAGAGCGGGGCACTTAACACCACCGCCGCCAGCGCGGAAGAGAGTACCGGCGTGAAATAAGATGCCGCCGCCAGCACCGTGACGTTGCCGTGCAAAATACCAATATTCCACGCGGCATAACCAAGACCGAGCGCAATGCCGGTCATGAATAATTTCATCACCACCGGTAGCGTAAAGACCATTTCCGGTTGCGGTGTGACGGCGAATTTCACCCACAGCGTCGCTGCCGTCAGCAATACAAACAGCGTAATACCGTTCGCGCCGTTGGCGTATTTGGTGGTGACGGTGCAATAAATCGCCCAAATAAACGCCCCGGCAAACGCCAGCGCATAGCTAAGCGGGCTGGAGATAATGTTTCGCTGGATTTCAGCGATATCAAGACCGCTATCGCCGCCGAGCACCCAGCTCACACCGAGTATCGCCAACAATAAACCGGGAATAACCCACAAACTGGATTTTTGACCGTTAAATAATATTGCGCACAGAATAGTCAGACTCGGCCATAAATAGTTAACCATGCCCACTTCTATCGCTTGTTGTCGCGTCGCGGCAAAACCCAGCGACAGCGCCAGACAAAGTTCATAACTGACAAACAGCACACTTCCGGCAATAAGATAACGCACTGAAAAACGGCGTAAATCCGGGATACCGACGATGACCATCAGCAGCAAACCGCTCAGGGTATAGATCATCGCCGCGCCGCCAACCGGGCCAAGACCTTCACTGACGGCGCGAATAAAACCCACCATCGTGCTCCAGAGGAATACCGCCAGTAAACCAATTAGCGTTGCGCGTTTTTTATTCATTACTGCACTTAATCGCCTGAAACAAAACCTCAACTTATAACACGGCTGAATAATTAAGCGAAATCCACCGCGCAATATCTACCACTTTTGTGTGATGAAAATTCGACGTGTAAAACTATTAGGTATCAAGCTCCCGGCGTTATTGATTTACCGCAATTAATTCACCCTGTGAAATGTTTAGTTTTCCGGCCGCAGTCGAAGACAATAATTGAGGAAAGCAATGGACGTCAGCCGCAGACAATTTTTTAAAATCTGCGCGGGCGGAATGGCAGGAACCACAGCGGCCGCGTTGGGATTTGCTCCCAAAATGGCGCTGGCGCAGGCGCGAAATTATAAATTACTGCGCGCCAAAGAGACGCGAAATTCCTGTACATACTGCTCCGTGGGGTGCGGGTTATTAATGTATAGCCTGGGTGATGGTGCGAAAAACGCGAAAGAGGCCATCTATCATATCGAAGGCGATCCGGATCATCCGGTCAGCCGCGGCGCGCTGTGCCCGAAAGGGGCCGGTCTGCTGGATTACGTACACAGTGAAAACCGCCTGCGCTACCCGGAATACCGTGCGCCAGGCTCTGACAAATGGCAGCGTATCAGTTGGGATGAAGCCTTTAGCCGCATCGCCCGGCTGATGAAAAACGACCGCGATGCCAACTTCGTCGAAAGCAACGCCGCAGGCGTAAAAGTTAACCGCTGGCTCTCAACCGGTATGTTGTGCGCCTCGGCGGCGAGTAATGAAACCGGCATGCTGACGCAAAAATTCGTGCGGTCACTCGGCATGCTGGCGGTAGATAACCAGGCGCGCGTCTGACACGGACCAACGGTAGCAAGTCTTGCTCCAACATTTGGTCGCGGTGCGATGACCAACCACTGGGTTGATATCAAAAACGCCAACGTGGTGATGGTGATGGGCGGTAACGCCGCTGAAGCCCACCCAGTCGGTTTCCGCTGGGCGCTGGAAGCCAAAAACAATAACGACGCCACGCTGATTGTGGTCGATCCGCGCTTTACGCGCACGGCGTCAGTTGCCGATATTTATGCGCCAATACGTTCCGGGACGGACATCACTTTCCTCTCCGGCGTACTGCGCTACCTGATCGAAAACAACAACATCAACGCCGAATACGTCAAACACTACACTAACGCCGGGTTGCTGGTGCGGGATGATTTTGCCTTCGAAGACGGCTTGTTCAGCGGCTACGACGCGCAAAAACGCCAGTACGACAAAACCTCGTGGAACTACCAGTTTGATGAAAACGGCTACGCCAAACGCGATGACACGCTGACCGATCCGCGCTGCGTGTGGAATTTGCTGAAACAGCACGTTGCCCGCTACACGCCGGAAACGGTGGAAGATATCTGTGGCACGCCCAAAGCGGACTTCCTGAAAGTGTGCGAAGTGCTGGCCTCAACCAGCGCGGTGGACAGAACCACCACCTTCCTGTACGCCCTGGGCTGGACGCAACACACCGTGGGTGCGCAGAACATCCGAACCATGGCGATGATCCAGTTGCTGCTCGGCAATATGGGAATGGCGGGTGGCGGGGTGAACGCTTTACGCGGGCACTCCAACATTCAGGGGCTGACGGATCTGGGGCTGTTATCGACCAGCCTGCCGGGTTACCTGACCCTGCCATCGGAAAAACAGACCGATTTACAGCAGTACCTGGCGGCGAATACGCCAAAAGCGCTGTTGCCGGACCAGGTGAACTACTGGAGCAACTATCCCAAATTCTTTGTCAGCCTGATGAAGTCGTTCTATGGCGACGCGGCGCAGAAAGAGAATAACTGGGGCTTTGACTGGTTGCCGAAGTGGGATCAGGCCTGGGATGTGATCAAGTACTTCAACAAGATGTCGAAAGGCGAAGTGAATGGCTATATCTGCCAGGGCTTTAACCCGGTGGCGTCGTTCCCGGACAAAAACAAAGTTGTCAGTACGCTGAGCAAACTGAAGTACATGGTGGTTATCGATCCGCTGGTGACAGAAACCTCCACCTTCTGGCAGAACCATGGCGAGATGAACGATGTTGATCCAGCGGCTATCGCCACCGAAGTGTTCCGTCTGCCATCAACCTGTTTTGCAGAGGAAGATGGCTCGATCGCCAACTCCGGTCGCTGGTTACAGTGGCACTGGAAAGGCCAGGATGCGCCGGGCGAAGCGCTGAACGATGGCGAAATCCTCGCCGGAATTTTCCACCGCTTGCGCGAGATGTACCGCACCGAAGGTGGCAAAGGCGCGGAACCGCTGCTGAAGATGTCCTGGAACTACAGCCAGCCGCACAACCCGCACTCGGAAGAGGTGGCGAAAGAGAACAACGGCTATGCGCTGGCGGATCTCTATGACACCAACGGGCAACTGCTGGCGAAAAAAGGGCAACTACTCAATAGCTTTGCGCTGCTGCGCGATGATGGCACAACGGCCTCGTCTTGCTGGATCTACAGCGGAAGCTGGACGGAGCAGGGCAACCAGATGGCGAACCGCGATAACGCCGATCCGTCCGGGCTCGGTAATACGCTTGGTTGGGCATGGGCGTGGCCGCTGAACCGCCGCGTGCTTTACAACCGCGCGTCGGCGGATGTGCAGGGCAAACCATGGGATGCGAAACGGATGCTTATCCAGTGGAACGGGGCGAAGTGGGTCGGCAATGATATTCCCGACTACAACACCGCACCGCCGGGCAGCAATACCGGGCCGTTCATCATGCAGCAGGAAGGGCTGGGGCGGCTGTTTGCACTCGACAAGCTGGCAGAAGGGCCGTTCCCGGAACATTACGAACCGATGGAAACACCGCTTGGCACCAACCCGCTGCACCCGAATGTGGTATCCAGCCCGGTTGTGCGTCTGTTCGAGGACGATGCCAAACGGATGGGGAAAAAAGATCAGTTCCCGTATGTCGGCACGACCTACCGCCTGACGGAGCATTTCCACACCTGGACCAAGCATGCGCGCCTCAACGCCATCGCCCAGCCGCAGCAGTTTGTCGAAATCAGCGAAACGCTGGCGGCGGCAAAAGGCATTGCTAATGGTGACAGCGTCACGGTAAGCAGCAAGCGCGGCTTTATTCGCGCGGTTGCGGTGGTGACGCGTCGTCTGCGTACTTTGCAGGTACACGGTCAGCAGGTGGAAACCATTGGTATTCCGCTGCACTGGGGCTTCGAAGGGGTGGCGCAGAAAGGCTATATCGCCAATACGTTGACACCAAACGTCGGCGATGCAAACTCGCAAACGCCGGAATACAAAGCGTTTTTAGTCAATATAGAGAAGGCGTAAAGGAGCGAATTAATGGCTATGGAAACGCAAGACATTCTAAAACGCTCCGCCACCAACCCGATCACGCCGCCCCCACGGGCGCGTGATGACAAAGCGGAAGTCGCCAAGCTTATCGACGTTTCCACCTGTGTGGGCTGCAAAGCCTGCCAGGTGGCCTGTTCGGAGTGGAACGATATTCGTGATGAGGTCGGGCACTGCGTCGGGGTTTACGATAATCCGGCCGATTTGAGCGCCAAATCCTGGACAGTGATGCGTTTTAGCGAAACCGAGCAGAACGGCAAACTGGAGTGGCTGATCCGCAAAGATGGCTGTATGCACTGCGCGGAGCCGGGCTGTCTGAAAGCCTGCCCGTCAGCGGGGGCGATTATTCAGTACGCCAATGGCATTGTCGATTTCCAGCAAGATAACTGCATTGGCTGCGGCTACTGCATCGCCGGATGTCCGTTCAACGTGCCGCGTCTCAATAAAGAGGATAATCGGGTCTACAAATGCACGCTCTGTGTCGATCGCGTCAGCGTCGGCCAGGAACCGGCCTGTGTGAAAACCTGCCCGACCGGCGCGATCCATTTTGGCACCAAAGCCGAGATGCTGGAGCTTGGCGAGCAGCGCGTGGCGAAACTCAAAGCGCGCGGTTACGCCAACGCCGGAGTCTATAACCCGCAGGGCGTGGGCGGCACGCATGTGATGTATGTGTTGCACCATGCCGATCAGCCGGGTCTGTACCACAACTTGCCGAAAGATCCGCAGATCGACACCTCGGTCAATCTGTGGAAAGGGGTACTGAAGCCATTGTCGGCGGCAGGTTTCCTCGCCACCTTCGCCGGGCTGATTTACCACTACATTGGCATCGGGCCGAACAAAGAAGTGGACGACGATGAAGAGGAGCATCATGAGTAAGTCAAAAATGATTGTGCGCACCAAGTTTATTGACCGCGCCTGTCACTGGACGGTGGTGGTCTGCTTTTTCCTCGTCGCGCTGTCCGGCATTTCGTTTTTCTTCCCGACGCTGCAATGGCTGACGGAAACCTTCGGCACGCCGCAGATGGGGCGCATTCTGCACCCGTTCTTTGGCGTCGTTATCTTCCTGGCGCTGATGTTTATGTTTGTGCGTTTTGTGCATCACAACATCCCGGACAAGAAAGATCTGCCATGGCTGAAAAACATTGTCGAAGTGCTAAAAGGCAACGAGCACAAGGTCGCGAAAGTCGGTAAATACAATGCCGGACAAAAAATGATGTTCTGGACCATCATGAGCATGATGCTGGTGCTGCTGGTGACCGGGGTGATTATCTGGCGTCCGTACTTTGCGCACTACTTCCCGATTCAGGTGATCCGCTACAGCCTGCTGTTGCACGCCACCTCGGCGATCATTTTGCTGCACGCAATCCTGATCCATATGTATATGGCGTTCTGGGTAAAAGGCTCCATCAAAGGCATGATCGAAGGGAAAGTGAGCCGCCGCTGGGCGCAGAAACACCACCCGCGCTGGTATCGTGATGTGGAACGTCTGGAAGCGAAAAAAGAGAGCACTGAAGGTATTAAATAATAGTCAAACCGCTCCGGATAACCGTTCGGAGCGGTTTTAAATCCCTCATTAGCACGGTTCCCATTTATTCATAAACCTGCCCGTATCCATGGATTTATAGGTTAGCCGGGGCATTTCAACTGGTCTGCCTGAAGTGAATGGTCAATAATGCCTGTCGCAAACTTTTAACAAGTGGTTAGTGGTATGAAAAAAACCGTTTTTTCGTTGGCACTTGCGACCTTTGGCCTGGGTATGGCGGAGTTCGGCATTATGGGTGTGTTAACCGAACTGGCGAACAATGTCGGCATTTCTATCCCTTCGGCGGGGCATTTGATCTCCGCTTACGCGTTTGGCGTGGTCATCGGCGCACCGATCATGGCGCTTTTTTCAAACCGCTTTTCGCTGAAAAACACGCTGCTGTTTCTGGTGGCGCTGTGTCTGGTGGGTAACGCCATTTTTACCTTCTCCAGCTCCTACACCATGCTGATTATCGCCCGTCTTATCTCCGGTTTCCCGCACGGGGCGATTTTTGGCGTGGGGGCGATCATCCTTTCGAAAATCGCGCCGCCAGGAAAAGTAACCATGGCGGTGGCCGGAATGATTGCCGGGATGACCGTCGCCAATCTGATTGGCATTCCGCTCGGCACGTGGATCGGTCACGCGTTCAGCTGGCGCTACACCTTCTTGCTGATCTCCGTCTTTTTCGCACTGGTGATCGTCTCGGTGATTGTCTGGGTGCCGTCGCTGTTTGATACCAGCGAAAGCCGCCTGCGCGAGCAATTTCACTTCCTGAAAAAACCGGAACCGTGGCTGATTTTCGCCGCCACCATGTTTGGTAACGCGGGCGTATTCGCCTGGTTTAGTTATGTGAAGCCGTTTATGGTCAATGTTTCCGGTTTCACCGAGAGCGCGATGACGCTGATCATGATGCTGATGGGGCTCGGCATGGTGCTTGGCAATATGTTCAGCGGCCGGCTTTCGGTGAAATTCAGCCCAGTGCGCATTGCGGCGGTGACGGAATTATTGATTATGCTGGCGATGCTGGCGCTGTTTGTCGCCGGTGAAAGCAAAGTGGGGGCGTTGTCGCTTGGTTTTGTGTGCTGCGCCGGGCTGTTCGCGCTCTCTGCGCCGCTGCAAATCATGCTGCTGCAAAATGCAAAGGGCGGGGAGATGCTTGGCGCTGCGGGTGGACAAATGGCGTTTAACCTCGGCAATGCGGTTGGTGCGTGGTTTGGCGGGCTGATTATCGCGTTTGGGTTTACGTACAGCTACCTGACGTTACCGGCGGCGGTGCTGACGTTTGCCGCCATGACTTCGCTTCTGATCTATGGTCACAGAAAAACAAAATATCAACCCGAACAGGTCGTTCAGCACTAACCCGCCACCCGGTGAGCCTGCGCCCACCGGGTCAAACGCTCAAGGTAAATACGGCTCGCCAAGCGTTAGCATCAAGCGGTTCGCCCAGGCGAAAAACGCAGCGGACTGGATAAGATCCAGTTGCTGCAAGGTATCCAGGCCTTGAGCATTGAGTCTTTCCAGATGCGCCACGGTTAGCGCAGGCGGCGTTACCGATAGCGCAGCAGCGGCATCAATTTCTGCCTGCCAGCGCGCCGATTGCCCCTTGCTCAAAATCTCGCCGGGCTGTACGGCCAGCAAGGTTTCCACGGCATTATCATCCTTCGATAGCTGGCTGGTTTTACGCGCATGGACCGAGGCGCAGTAGATGCAGCCGTTGATTTTACTGGCCGCCGTTGCCGCCAGCTCGCGCTCAGCACGCGGTAAGCCACCCGGCGTATAAAAAATGCCTTTATCGGTTAACGTGCGCTGCTCCAGCACCGGCAGGTTACGGCCCAGCAGGCGGAAATAGTCGGAATCTGTATGGCCAAATTTTGCCAGGATCGCCTGTTCATCGGGCGTAAATTCCGCCAGCGGTTTTGCCGCCAGCCACGGCTCCCAGCCTAATTCCTGTTGTGTAAATTGTACCGGCGCGGCTTTGCCGCTTTGCGTTTTCGCGTCGGTGTGCCAGACACCGGCCACCACCGAAATATCGCTGTCAGCCACCGTTTTTCCGTTTAACAGCCGCAACCCGGCCAGTAACCGGCTCTGGAAGCTGACAAACGCAACCAGTTGCGCCAGCGTGACAATGCTCTCTTTCTTCCAGCCCGCAGCAACCAGCGTATTGAGCGCCTGAGGCGTCGCTTTCACCGGCGAAAAAGTCAGTAAACGGGCGAATTCCAGCGCCGGGGTTAAGCGTGCCGATGTTGGGTCGGCGAGGCCAAAACCGGCGTAGTGCGCCGCCAGTTCATTGGCGTTGTGCCACTTCGCCACTTTCGCCGCCACGCTATAGCGCTCATCGGCAGTGAACGCGTCTTCCTGAACATCAAACAGCGCCTGGTAACTGCCTTGCGCATGCTGCGTTGCGGCATCACGCGTGTCGCGCGCCTGAGCCACAGGGGAACCGGGGGCGATCTCCGCCAGTTCGGCAAGAATGTCCTGAGTAAACGCCATAATGACTCCTTATAAAATCTGCGGGGCGATCTGCCCGGCGATCAGTTCGATGGAACGCAGGGTGTCCTGGTGCGAAGGTTCGACCGAATGCACCTGGAAAGAGATATCAGTGGCGCGCGCCAGTACGCTGTCTTTGCCGAGCGAATCCAGTACGGTTTTCGCATCACCAATATGAGCATCAAATTGCTGAATATAATCAGTGATATTGTCACCATTTACGCGATAACCCGCCGCGCGGTGCTGCTGCGCTTGCTTCGCAAGACCCGGTGCGGCGACCTGTAGCGCGTAATCAACGCTGTCGGCGACAAACGCGGTGCGCGACGCAAGAATGCGCGGTGTAACACCGGACGGCAGCGCGGCCAGGTAAGCATCAATCATCGGGTTCTGGATTGCATCCAGCGGCAAGAAGGGTTCATCGCCCGGACGTGGCTGTGTGCGCGACAGCATCAATCCGTGACCGCCTTGCGCCGCACGGATTGCACCTTCCACCGAGAATGTGGCGATCCACACGCGCTCCGCAAGTTGCGATGCAGGCGGGTAGAGGTGGTTATCCGGGTGAGTGAGCGAATCACCGCGCCACGCACTCTGGATCAGATGCAGTCCGTCGGCAAAGGCTGTCGCACGTTCGTTAATCGTCAGACCAAACGGCAGAAAGGATGTCGGCGTCCCGCCGGAGCCAAAGCCCACTTCCAGCCGTCCGTCGCTGAGCAAGTCCAGAACTGCCGCGTCTTCCGCCACCCGCAGCGGGTTTTCCAGCGGCAGGGTGATGATGGCAGTGCCGAGCCGAATGCGTTCAGTGTGCGCGGCAACGTGCGCCAGAAAAACCAGCGGCGACGGTAATCCGCCTTCGTGTTCATGGAAATGGTGCTGCGCAATCCACGCCGTATCGAAACCGTGGCGCTCGGCATGGCGGATCTGTTCCGTCGCCAGCCGGTAGCGCTCTTTTGGCACGGTGTTATCGAGCAGGCGGGTAAAAAACCCAAGGCGTTTTCGCGTCATGCGAACTCCTCCGTAGCGGGTGAAAAATGGGGAATGGCGTTGATTAATTCGCGGGTATAGTCGTGCTGCGGCGCGGCAAACAGTTGCTCAACCGGACCGTGTTCGACAATACGACCATTGCGCAGCACCGTGACACTGTGGCCAATACGGCGCACGGTCGCCAGATCGTGGGTAATAAACAGATAAGTCAGCCCCAGTTGCTGCTGCAGTTGTTGAAGCAGGGCGAGGATCTGCGCCTGTACCGTGACATCCAGCGCGGAAGTGGCTTCATCCAGCACCAGAATGCTCGGGTCAAGAATTAGTGCGCGGGCAATAGCAACACGCTGACGTTGACCGCCGGAAAGCTCCCGCGCCGTGCGTTCAAGTAACGACAGCGGCAACGCGACCCGGTGGGCAACCGCCTCCACGCGCGCCATGCGTTCCGCTTTCTCAATGCGCTCAAAGTTCTTTAACGGCTCTTCGATAATCTGCGCCAGCGTCTGGCGCGGATCGAGTGAGGCAAAAGGGTTCTGATAAACGAACTGGATTTTACGCCGCAGTTGCCGGTGCGCCTCCGGGCGCAACTGCGTGGCATCAATATCATCAATGATCACTCTGCCGCTGTCCGCCTGTTCAAAACCCAGCAGAATGCGCGCCAGCGTGGTTTTGCCGGAACCCGATTCGCCCACCAACGCGTGGGTGCTGCCGCGACGCACCTCAAAGCTCACGGCGTCAAGCGCCTGTAACGTGTGGTCTTTACCGAGCGAAAAGCGTTTATGGATATCCAGCAAACGGATTGCTGGTGAGGAGAGCGGCTGGCCGGAAACCGGCGCGATAGTCAGTGATTGCCCGTGCATATCGCTGAGCAACTGGCGGGTGTAGGCATGCTGCGGCGCGCGCAAAATATCCGCCGTTTCACCCTGTTCCTGAATTTCGCCGTCACGGAAAACCAGCAGCCGGTCGGCACGCTCGGCTGCCAGCGCCAAATCATGCGTGACAAACAGCACCGCCGTGCCGGATTCGCGTCGCAGCACGTCCAGCAGATCGAGAATGCGTTTCTGCACGGTGACATCCAGCGCGCTGGTCGGTTCGTCGGCGATAATCACATCCGGTTGCAGAGCGATGGCCATGGCGATCAGCACACGCTGTTTCATGCCGCCGGAAAGCTGGTGCGGATACTGTTTGATGCGTTGTTCAGGATGGCTAAGTCCCACTTTGCTCAACAGCGCCAGCACCTGTGCGTCGCGCTGTCGGGCAGTGAGTTTGCGGTGCAGATGGAGCACTTCCGCCACCTGCGCACCGATCGTTTTGACCGGGTTGAGCGAATTGCCCGGATCCTGCGGCACCAGGCTGATGCGCGCACCGCGAAGGCTGTTCAGTCGCTTTGCTGACCACTGGCTTATCACTTCGCCATTAAGCACAATGTTGCCGCTGTCGCGCCGGGCATTCTCAGCGAGCAGGCCAATAATCGCCTGCGCCGTGGTGGTTTTACCGGATCCGGACTCGCCGACAAATGCCAGCATTTCACCACGCTGGAGGGTAAAACTGACCTGATGCACCACTTCGCGCCATTCTCGCCCGGTGCGATAACTGACGCGTAAATTTTCTACCGATAACACTGTCATGCGCGACCTCCGCTAAACTGGCGGCTGATGCGGTTTACCGCCAGCACCACTACAACCACCACCACGCCCGGGAAGGTCGTCAGCCACCAGGCGGTGGATAAATAATTGCGTCCTTCCGCAATCAGTAAGCCCCATTCCGGCACCGGCGGCGGGGTGCCGTAACCGAGGAAACTGAGGGTGGAAAGGGCGAGGATCGCCTGACCGAATTGCAGCGTGGCGAACGCCAGCACCGCCGTGAGCGAGTTGGGTAAAATGTGCCGCCACAGTACGGCCAGAAAGGTGCCACCGCTGCCTCTGGCCGCTTCGACATAATCGGTATGGCGAATGCGCACTACTTCACCGCGCGACAGGCGGGCAAAACTGGCGACCGAAGCCACGCCGACGGCAATTGCCGCGTTCACCGTGCCAAAGCCAAGCAAAATAATGACCGTCAGCGACAGCAACAGCGAAGGAATCGAGAGTAGAACATCCACCAGGCGCATCAATACCGATTCGACGCGCCCGGCAAGCGCCCCGGCGACAACGCCGGTCAGCGTGCCGACAATCAATCCCATCGCCACCGCCGCCAACGCAGCGCAAAGGGAATGCGATGCACCATAAACAATGCGCGCATACAGGTCGCGTCCTAGTTGGTCCGTGCCCAGCCAGTGACCGGCTTGTGGCGACAACCGCTGCGCTCCGGCGATACCTTCTACCGGGCTATACGCGGTAAACAACGCAGGGAATAACGCGGCCAGTACCGCCAGAATAATCACCGTCCACGCCAGCCATAATCCCGGCTGCCAGCGTAGACCCGCCCAGACAGGAACCCGCTTACGTGCGGCGATGGCATAATCAACCAGACTCATAACGCCCCTCCGGTAACGGTTTGCAGCCGCGGGTCAAACCACGGCATCAGTAAATCGACCAGCAGGTTGATCAGTACAAATCCGAGCGCAGAGATCATCACCACCGCCTGCAATACCGCGATATCCTGGTTATTTACCGCCTGCTGAGTGAGCTGACCTAACCCGGAACGACCAAACACCGTTTCGGTAATGAGCGCCCCGGCAATCAATTCGCCCAGCAACAACCCGGCAATGTTCAGCACCGGCAGCAGGGCGTTGCCTGTCACATGTCGCCACAGCACGCCGGTTTCGCTAAAGCCTTTCGCGCGCGCTACCGCAACAAAGGGTTGCGCGGCAACCTGATCGATACTGCGCATTAAAATTTGCGCCAGCGGTGCACTAATCGGAATGGCAACGGTAATAATCGGCAGGATCAGCCCCTGTAGCGGCGAAGGGTTAATAACCGGGATCAACCGCCAGTGAAATGAGAACAGCTGAATCAGCGCGATACCCAGCCAGAATGTCGGCAGGGAGATCAGCAGCACAGGAACAGACTGAATCGCATTACTTAGCCAGCGCAGCGCCGGAAGTCGGGAAGCAAAGGCCAGCGTGAAGGCCAGTACCACCGCAAGTGCAAAGGCAGGGAGCGCCAGCTGGAGCGTGTCCGGCAAATTGCTGGCAATAAGCTCGCTGACCGGCACACCCGCTTGAACCGAGTAGCCAAAATCTCCGCGCACCATGGCAAACAGCGTATGAAAATATTGCTGCCAGAGCGGGCTGTTTGCGCCATAGGTCACGCGCATCTCTTCGATTTGCGCCGGGCTGAGACCCAGATCCGGGTTCTGGAATTTAATCAGCACCGCGTCGCCCGGCAGCACCTGAAGCAGCACGAAGGAGAGCGTAAACGCGGCCCATAACACCAGCAGACCTTGCCCGGCGCGCCGCAGAAGATAGTGGCTCATTGCCCGCCTCCTCAGTGTTTTTCAATCCACGCGCCGTAAAACGACGGGCGACCTACGGCTTCAAAGCTTGCGCCTTTCAACCACTGCGCGCCGGCAAACACCTGCGGTTCCTCAAAAATTGGGATCACATAGGCGTTATCCAGCAGATAGCGTTGCGCGTCGCCGGTGAGTTGCAGACGTTTTTGCCCGTCCACCTCGGCGGAAATGCTCACCAGCAAATCGTTAAGTTTGTCGTCGCGGAAACTTTTTACTTTGTCGCTGGAGCCGCCTTTTTGCAGCAGAGCGTCGCGGTTTGCCGGGTAGAACATGCTTTTCACCACATCCGGATCAGCACGTCCGACTTCGGAAACGGTGAGCGGTGTTTTCAGCGGGTCGAGGTTATCCAGTGTGTGGCTACCCGCATCGCCGGCTTTTACGCTCAACGCCACGCCGACCTGTCGCCACTGCTGCGCCACCAGTTGCAGCACCTCTTTGTTTTGCGGCTGCGGCAAGGATTCATACACTGCCAGCGCCAACCGTTGTCCGTCTTTGCTGCGAATACCGTCCGCGCCTGTTTTCCAGCCCGCGTCGTCCAGCAGTTGCTTCGCTTTCGCCGGATCGAATGTCAGTTTGTCGCGCAGATTGACATAACCGGCGGCAGAATGGGCAATCACAGAGGTTGCCTGCGGATAATTAGGCGAGAAAAGGGTATTCACAACTTGTTTAGCGTCGGTGGCGTGCAACAGCGCCTGGCGGACTCGCACATCGGCAACCAGCGGGTTATCAGGGCGGAAACTGATGCTGTCGTTCACGCCGCGTGTCGGCGCGGCATAAATTTTGAAGCCCTGATCGGTGGCCTGCTTTTCATCGTACGCCTGCACCTGGCGAATAAAACCCGCCTGACCCGACAGCAACGCACCGATGCGCACGCTGTCTTCCGGCGTGACAATAATTTTTATACCATCGAGATTCGCCGGGCCTTGCTGAGCGAGGTTTTTCGGCCCCCACTGATAATCTTTACGCGCGGTAAGGGTGACTTCACGCCCCAGTTTTTCATCGCTGACGACAAACGGCCCGGAGCCAATGATCTGGCGAGCGTCGCCCAGTTGTTCAAAGTTACGCTGTAACGTGCTGAGCGATACCAGACCAGAACCAATGGTGGCGGTGCCTTGCAGGAAGCCCGGCGACGGCTTCTTAAAGTAGAATTTGACGGTCTGCGCATTAATCACTTCGCTGTGATCATAGTTATTGATCACTTCCGATACCGGCAAGCGTTGCGCTTTGTTGCCAAGGCCGTAGGTGTCGAAGTTTTTCGCTACCGCGTTGGCATCGAGCGGCGTGCCGTCGGAGAAGGTCACCCCCGGGCGAATTTTAAATGTGTACTCGGTCTTATCGTCGTCGGTGCTCCAGCTTTCAGCAATCCACGGTTCCACCTGCAATGTTTTGGGGTTCTGCCAGGTCAGCTTGTCGGTGATTTGGTTAAGAATGCCGCCGTTGGGGTAAAAACCCCCGGCAGGAGGGTATAAATTGGTGTGCGCCTGCTGCTCAAGATAAATTAGCGTGCCGCCTTTAACCGGCGTCTGTGCCGCCCAGCTCTGAACGGAAGCGGCCGTTATCAGCGCCGTCAGCAGCGGTAAGCGAAAAGGGATGTGCATGGTGAATTCCTTTGTTATCTATTGTCTTAACGTCGGATTCATCATCCGGTGCGCGCTATGACAAGGGAACAAAGGAATTGAGATAAGCATTTCAGGAAAGCGCAAAACCGGGGCATGCCCCGGTAATCCGGAGTGTTAACGCATCCAGGGCGTAATGGTCAGCCCGACCAGTATCCCTTCAGGCGAAAGCAGGCGCGTGACGCTCTGCCCCCAGGGTTCCAGACGGTTGGCAATCAGCAATTGATACCCTTTGTTGACCAGCACATCGGTGGCGATCGCTAAATCCTGCACTTCAAATTCAACCCAACTTTGCGGAATGGGGTGAGAATCCGGCCATTTTTCTGCGCCAAAGCATGACGCGGCGGCGTGGTGTAGCGGCCACAGGGCAAAGTGTTTTGCGCCGTCAAGCGCATCGTGATCGGCGACCAGATAATCGCTCGCGCCCTCCATCGGTTTCAACGGCAGCCCAAGGGTGTGCTGGTAAAACGCCTGGCTGTCGGCCACGTTTTGCACAATAGGGCCAAAACCGGCAATAAACAGCACTTCAAGCCCGGGGATCGTGGTGGTCATAAGCACCTCAGTGTCATAAAAAAAGGGGGCATTAACGCCCCCGTGATTATAGGCAATGCCCGGCGATTAATGGCGGAGATCGATCACCATACGACCGCGAATCTGGCCTTGTTCCATCTCTTTAAAGATGGCGTTGATATCTTCCAGCGGGCGCAACGCCACTTTCGGTACCACTTTGCCTTCGGCGGCGAACTGGAAGGCTTCGTTCAGATCCTGACGAGTGCCCACCAGAGAACCTACCACCTGAATGCCGTCCAGCACCAGGCGCGGAATATCGAGACTCATCGCTTCTGGTGGCAGACCCACGGCCACCACGCGTCCACCGGCGCGCACAGCGTCGACGGCTGAATTAAATGCCGCTTTCGCCACCGCGGTGACCACGGCGGCGTGCGCACCACCGGTTTTTTCATGTACCACCTTCGCTGCATCTTCGCTGCGCGAGTTAATGGTCAGGTCCGCGCCCATGCTGGCAGCGAGTTTAAGCTGTTCATCATTGACGTCGATGGCGATCACTTTGGCGTTAAAGACATTCTTGGCGTATTGCAGCGCCAGATTACCCAGCCCGCCGAGACCGTAAATAGCAATCCACTGGCCCGGTTTGATGTGCGAGACTTTCACCGCTTTATAGGTAGTCACGCCTGCGCAGGTAATGCTGCTGGCCGCGGCAGAATCGAGGCCGTCCGGCACTTTCACCGCATAATCAGCAACCACGATGCACTCTTCCGCCATGCCGCCATCCGCCGTGTAGCCGGCATTCACGACCTCACGACACAAGGTTTCATTGCCGCTGTTGCAGTACTCGCAGTGGCCACAACCCTGAAAAAACCACGCCACAGAAGCGCGATCGCCCACTTTCAGCGAAGTAACTCCTTCGGCCACCTGGGTGACAATGCCAATGCCTTCGTGTCCGAGGATCACCCCCGTTTTGTCGCCGAAATCGCCGTTTTTCACGTGCAAATCCGTATGGCAAACGCCACAGCATTCCATTTTCAGTAATGCTTCGCCATGTTTGAGCGGGCGTAACGTTTTTTGTGTCACTTCTACCTGATGATCTTTTGTAACAACAGCAGCCTTCATGGTGTTTCTCCTGTTATGAGGCATGGAACTGAGATCCGGGTGTGGCGTCTGGCTTCATCCGTAATATACGTCTTTAGAATTAATGGTTTAGGAGTGACATTCAAGAGCAGGGCAACATACTGTAATACTTTCTGCGCCTTTCCCCTGGTTTAGGTAGGGTAAATAACCAGTAACCATACTGTTAATGAGGTTATAAAGTTCGGGTGGTGAATGTCATGCTATTGTCATTGTTTGCCGCCAAATTGTTGCTTTCTATAACAAAAGAGTGATTAACAATGCATCTGGTGAAAAAACTGCTGGCCGTCAGCGTTCTCTTATCCGCCTCGGTTCAGGCACACAATATTCTTGAATTTCCGCAGCCGGAAAATAACCCGGAAGAGTTCTACGCTGTAACGGAAATCCCGGCGGGTGGCATCATTAAGTATGAAACGGATGCCAAAACTGGCTTTATCGTGGTTGATCGTTTTCAGTCAATGCCGGTGGCTTACCCGGCGAACTACGGCTCACTCACGCAGTCGCTGGCGGGCGATGGCGATCCGCTGGATGTGATTTTCTACACTCGTGCGCCGCTGGCACCGGGAACGCTTATCAAACTTCGCCCGATTGGCGTGCTGAAAATGATTGATGGCGGCGAAACGGACGACAAAATTGTCGCCGTACCGGCCAGCAAAATCGACCCGACCTATGACGACATCAACAACATCACGGATTTGCCTAAAATTGAGCAGCAACGTCTGGAAGCTTTCTTCCGCGTTTACAAACAGTTGCCGGACGGGCGGAAAAAAGTGGAGCTGAACGGTTTTAACGATGCCGCAACTGCGAAGCAGGAAATCAAACAGGCATGGGATGCCTGGAAAGCGAAAAAGCCGCAGCCGTAAAAACGCCTGCCAGGCAGGTTGCAATTGCGCGCCGAAGGGGGGTAATCACTAAAAAGGCCTTGCCGGTTCTGAACGATATCAATCCGAAGACAATGAACCAAAGCCTGTTGCTGACCACCGCCACAGGATGTGGTGTTTAAAAAAACAGGCGCCTTACGGCGCCTGTTTGCTGTGGCACTACAATCTTTGTTGAAGGCGTTCTATCTCCTCGCGCCACTGCGCCTGAAGCTGCGGTTTTTGGTGCTTTGCTTTACGCGCCAAATCGTCTGCCAATTGAGTTTCCAGCAAGATTAACCGCGCCAGAAGGGCATCGGCGTCCTCTGGCGCAGCGACGGTATTAAGCGCCACCGGCGCGGCCTGCTCGTGGCAGACACTTTCGCGCAGGCGCTCGAACACCGCCTCCGCATCATGCCATTCGCTCAGTTCACCGTTTTCCACCAGCCAGAAACGGTTACAACTATTGCTGATAAGCGCGCGATCGTGGCTGACCAGCAACACGCCGCCGCTGAACTGTTGCAACGTTTGCGCCAGCGCTTCTTTGCCCGCCATATCCAGATGGTTGGTCGGTTCATCCAGCATCAGCAGATTAAAGCGCGCCAGCGACAGACCGACAAACAGCAGCCGCGAACGCTCACCGCCGCTCAGTGTCGCCACACGTTGCCCGTGGCGCACCCAGGTAAAACCGGCGCTAATGAGCGCCATTTTGCGATCCTGCGGCGTGGGGGCAAACGGTTCTAACGCGTCAAACAGCGTGGCGTCGTCCGGCAATTGGTGCAGGGTCTGGTCGTAGTAACCCGCGTTCAGGCGGGGATGCAAACGCAACCCAGACGCGCTTTCCTGCTGGTAAGCACGCCAGATAAGGCGCAGCAACGAGGATTTCCCGCAGCCATTACGCCCGACAATGGCGACGCGATCGCCACTTTTCAGCCGTGCAACCGGCACCTTAAACAAGTCGGGTAATCCTGGCGCAGGCGGAACCGCCAACTGTTCCATCTCCAGCAGACGGTCAGCCTTGAGTTCCTCGCCATGCAGCGCCAGCCGCCACTTACTGCCCTCGGTCAGTTCGGTCTGGCTTTCTTTCATGCGCTCGACCTGGCGCTCCATCTGTTTCGCTTTGCGCGCCAGATCTTCGTTGTCATAAACGCGCCCCCATGTGGCCAGCCGTTTGGCGCTGGTACTGACGCGGTCTATCTCCTTTTGCTCCGCCTTGTGACGCAGGGCATCACTCTCATCCCGCGCTTCCAGCGCCTGACGCGCCGCGCTACAGGGGAGTGCGAAGCTGTGCAGCGTGTGGTCACGTAGGATCCAACTGCCGTTGGTCACCGCATCCAGCAACGCGGCATCGTGCGATACCATCACGAAACTGCCGGACCAGCTTTGCAGAAACTGTTCCAGCCACAGCAGCGTGGGCAGATCGAGGTGGTTGCCGGGCTCATCCAGTAGCAGCAGATCCGGTTCGCGGATCAGCGCCCGCGCCAGCAGCAAGCGGGTATGTTGCCCGCCGCTCAGCGTGGCAGCCGTTAAGGCGATTTCCTGCGGACTCAGCCCCATGCTGGCCAACAATGCTTCGCCGCGCCAGCGCTGGCTATCGCGCTCCATCGCAGGGAACTGAGCCAGTACCGCATCAAGCAGCGTCATGGATAACAGGGCATCGGGCAGATGTTGCTCGACGCGTGCCAGCAGGCACTGGTGCGCAACCGTCACATTGCCGGAAAGCGGGGACAGTGAACCGTCCAGCACTTTTAGCAGCGTACTTTTGCCACAGCCATTGTCGCCAATAAGCCCAAGACGATCGCCTTTCTTCAGGGTAAAGGAGAGATCGGAGAATAACGGACCAAACGCCGTTTCAACACGGATTGATTGTGCAGATAATAAAGTGCTCATTGCTTACTCAAGAGTTACAGGCACGAGCGTGCCTCGTCAAACATCGCTGACGATAACCTGGTAAGCCCAAGGGAAGGGATTGTTGTCTTCGCTCAAGCCGAAGTTATCGCAGCACGATACCGATAACGCTTGAGCTGGCGCGATCGCCAAATGCATGTGAATAGTCAAACAATTCACAATACAGCATAAGTAGCCTCCTTTTTTATATTCAGTAAGTTAATGGGTGAAAAGGAGTTTAGCGGGGAAATGAATGTTTTTCCAGTAGGGAGACACCCGGCGCACAGCGGCGCCGGGAGAGGAGATTAAATAGAGGTACGGCGGTAGCTGCGGTACTTCGGCTCCCAGAAGTTCTCGTCGATGGATTGCTTCAACGCTTCGGCCGAGGTTTTTGCCGCCAGGCCTTGTTGTTGCGCCATTTTGCCAACGGCAAACGCTATCGCGCGCGAGACTTGCTGAATATCTTTCAGCGCTGGCAGCACCAGCCCTTCGCCATTCAGCAGCAGCGGGGAGTATTCCGCCAGCGTCTCACTTGCCGCCATCAGCATTTCATCGGTAATGCGCGACGCGCCACTGGAGATAACCCCAAGGCCGATCCCAGGGAAGATGTAGGCGTTGTTGCACTGGGCAATCGGGTAGGTTTTGTCTTTCCACTGCACCGGAGAGAATGGGCTGCCGGTGGCAACCAGCGCCATGCCATCTGTCCAGCTAATAATATCCTGCGGTGTCGCTTCGACGCGGGAAGTCGGGTTCGACAGCGGCATAACAATCGGACGCGGGCAGTGTTTGTGCATTTCGCGGATAATTTCTTCTGTGAACAACCCGGTCTGACCGGAGACGCCGATCAGAATATCCGGCTTCACATTACGCACCACGTCCAGCAGAGAAAGGGCTTCGTTCTGCGTGCCGGTGTCCCAGTTTTGCAGATTTTCGCGTTTTTGCACCAGCTTGCTCTGGAACGGCAGCAAATTGGGCATTTCATCCGTCAGCAGGCCGAAACGGTCAACCATGTAGACCTTCTGGCGGGCATCCGCTTCGCTCAACCCTTCACGTTGGGTCTGGGCAATAATCTGTTCAGCGATACCGCAACCGGCTGAACCCGCACCAAGGAAGACGATTTTCTGCTGGCTAAGCTGGCTGCCAGCCGCGCGGCTGGCGGCGATCAGCGTACCAACAGTCACTGCCGCCGTGCCCTGGATGTCATCGTTAAAGCAGCAGATTTCATCGCGATAACGGTTCAGCAGCGGCATGGCATTTTTCTGCGCGAAGTCTTCGAATTGCAACAGCGCGTCCGGCCAGCGTTGTTTCACCGCCTGGATAAATTCATCCACAAAAGCGTAATACTCATCGCCGGTGATACGCGGGTGGCGCGAACCCATATAGAGCGGATCATTAATCAACTGCTGGTTGTTGGTGCCGACATCGAGCACCACGGGCAGGGTGTAAGCAGGGCTGATTCCGCCACATGAGGTGTAGAGTGACAGCTTGCCAATAGGAATGCCCATACCGCCAATGCCCTGATCGCCAAGACCGAGGATACGTTCCCCGTCGGTCACCACGATCACCTTGATGTTGTGGTTAGGCACGTTTTGCAGGATGTCGTCCATGCTGGCGCGGTTCTGCCAGGAGATGAACACACCGCGAGCGCGGCGGTAAATATCAGAGAAACGTTCACACGCCCAGCCAACGGTGGGGGTGTAGATCACCGGCATCATCTCCTCGAGATGGTTTTCCACCAGCCGATAGAAGAGGGTTTCATTGGTGTCCTGAATATTGCGGAGATAAATGTGTTTATCGATATCGGTTTTAAAACCCTGATACTGCAACCAGGCGCGTTCGGCTTGTTCTTCAATGGTTTCAACCACTTCTGGCAGCAGGCCAAGCAGGTTGAAGTTGCTGCGCTCTTCCATGCTGAAAGCGCTGCCTTTGTTCAGCAACGGAAATTCCAGCAACACAGGTCCAGCGTAAGGGATATATAACGATCGGTTTTTATTATGCTTTGCATTCATCTTACAGCTCCTTGATCAACTTTCTCCCGTGGGGGTGAGTCACGGGCCGGTACAGCGGCGGGCGAAAGTATAAAGCATCGCTTCAGCAAATACTTCTTGATCGCAGTATTCGTTGATTGAATTTTTAGCAATAACAAGGAGAGGGGGACAAAACACCACCCCGAATGGGGTGGTGAGGGTGGAAAAATCAGCCTGCGCGGCGATGACGCCCGGAACGGTGAGTGACCACCGTCTCTTCCTGGTTGTCTTTCGTGACAACTTTACGGGTGTTCGACACTTTGTAATCCAGCCCCATTAGATGACGTGCCTGACGGTTCGATTTCATGCTTACTCCTTAATCCAGTTCATGTTTCAAGGACAAGCCCGGCGACTGACCGGGCGAAATTCAATCTCATCATTGCGCGGTACAAAAAACATACCGAACTGTTATCCTCGGACATCACAGCACAAAGTGCAATAAGAAAAGTTACCTTTAGGCTTTATAGCAATAAATATAAGAGCATCCCTAACAGATTTAATTCCTGCAGACCATAGGGTTTGCGAGTAAATACTCCGAACAACCTCAATTAAAGTAGAATATTCTTCAGCTTAAGCGCCATCGCGTAGTTACTCAACGGTTACAATAATTAAAGTGATATATTAAGGATGAAACATCATTTCGCTTTTTTGTGTGACGAAAAGTAAAAAAACGAGATTATCTTTAATATTGCGATGTCGACCTCTTTAATCCCAGGCCGTAATATGCTTTTCTTAGCACCAATGGAATAATTAAAAAATATCTTCGTAATGAGAAAGAGGTAATTCCATGGACGTTAGAAATGGTGCGATTTTTATTTCTTTTGATGCTGTTGCTTTTTCAGGTATCACTGTTGAAGCATTCAAAACGGCACAAGAGTTAGTACACAAGGGAATTAAACCTTATCTTGATCTTGGTTACGACATCAAAATAGATAAGGGAAAGTTCAATAAACCATATGAATGGGAGAATGCGATATATAAAGGTGGGTTTACACTTGTCCGAATAAATGACATTACCAGCCTACCTGATTACAACACCCGTTTTATCGAGTACTCACATAATGTATTGATTAGCCAAAAAATATCTGTTTCATCGACGGAACGTGAAAGAATACTGTCTGTTATTGATAAAACTGCGTGCCAACTGGCCAAAAAAATCGTGCGACAGTGGGAGCAACTCAATATCGGCACTGTTTTCGTTGAAAACGGTACGCTTCCGGAAAATATTATTTATACAAAATCTCTATATATTGCGATCGATGCATATGGAAAACGCTATGATTTAGAGCAATTCGTTACCTGGCGCGACCATGATTTAATGTGGAACAGCGAAAAAACAGTGATGAAGTATGGTGCTTATCCATACCCTTATGCTATCAAACCCATAAAATCTCGCTATATAACGTACTTTACCCTTAATGAGGATTTGAAAGAGAAACTTGAAGAGTGGTGTGACCATGTCGTTGAAATTAAAGTTAAAAAGAACGCTTATAATTTTACCGAGGCGCGAAGCCATAGTGACATGAGACGCAGCCTTGGTATTGGTTGTAATGATATATTGATTGCCCGAACCACGCGTCTTATCCCACAAAAACGGCTTGATCGTGATATTTACCTGGTATCAAGGCTTAACCGACTTTTTCAGCAACACGGTCTTGAGGGGCGAGTATTTCTTGTTATCGCAGGCGATCCCCATGAAGCACCAGAGTGTTATCGTTCGCTGGTTGACTTATCCAGGAAATTACAGACTGAACCGTTCATACATTTTATTGGTTGGTTGCAACATGGTTATATGCCACCGGGCATGAACACCTACACCATTGAAGATTTATATTACTCGTGTGATGTCGTCTCTTTTCTGACGTCGTGGGATTACGACAGTTATGGAAATCCAATCGGTGAAGCGATCAGTCATCGACGCTGTTACATTTCCACACGGTACGAATATTATGACGAAGTCTATGGGCAATATGGATTCTTTGCGCCAATTATGGATATTTCAGCTGAGAAAGATGATTTGCCGGACGATGAGTTTATTCTCAGTGTTTATAAACTCATCACCAACAAAACGTTAATGTCAGAAATGGCTTATCAAAACTTTCTTATTGGTAAGAAAATACTTAGCAGTAAGAGCATTGAGTCTTAATGAATACTCAGGGAGAGTATATATGCGTAACAATGTTTATGTTTCCATTGTTTTACCCGTTTATAACGAGAGCGACAGAATTAATTCCGTGCTTATCTCATTACTTAATCAAAGAACGCGTAACAACATGCTGACGCATGATAACTGGGAGCTAATCGTGGTGGATAATAATTCCACCGATGATTCAGTGGCGCAGATACATGATTTTCATCAACTCAATCCGACAATGGATATTCATATCATTAAGGAAATCACGCAGGGTGTTTCCTCCGCGCGAAAATGCGGAATGGACTACGCATCGCTGCGTTCAAAAGCGCGCGACAAACGCCTTGGCGTAGACCGAAAGCACTATATCGTTTCGGCCGATGCGGACTGCACCGTGGAAAGCTGGTGGCTGCACACGCTGATTGAAAAAATGATCGAGGAAGCAGGGGACTTAGGCACCTGTAATTACTACTACAACGAAAACGACTTCCGTCTGCGCCCGAATCTGTTTGCGGAGATCCAGAAAACGCTGCGCTGCCGCGATGTCTCATTCTCGCTGTTTGGCGGCTTCCCGGATGGCAAAGGTTTTGCCGTTGAGCGCGCGATGTACGACAAAGTTGGCGGCATTGAGATTTTTTATCAACTCAATAACAGGCGGTTTGTCGAGCACCTTTCTGACGACTGGGATTTCGGTATCCGGGTGATCGCCGCAGGCGGAAAACCGGTGTATGCCAGAGACTCCCATGTAGAAATCAACAGCCGCCGCGTGGACACCATTCTGCAGGAAGTGATAACCGGTATCGCCTACGGGCAAGATGGCATCATCATCATGAAAGATGTCCGCCCGCAAGGGGGGCAGCAAATCTCGCTGAGCGACACGACACCAGCGCAGTCATTACAGGCCTGGCACTACTCCATCAAAGATTACGTGCCGAAAAACATTGTGCTGCCGGTATTGCTCAACCCGCACCTACTGTTGGATAGCGAGGCCGTACGTGACTTCTTCGGTGCGGTGGTAGCCGATCGTCTGTTCCGGCGCATTGAGGCCATCAAACACGAAACGCGCATTATCGATTTCACGCCCATCCACGCCTATAAAACGCCCGCTTACCGGCTCTATTTCGAGTTTCGCGACGAAATTTTCAGCGCCATGCGCCGCGCAATAGGCGAAGATATTGGTTTTCCACCGCCACTGCCAGCCTGTTTTGACGAGGTTAAGGAGAGTGATTTCCAGCGTTTCGTTGGCTATTTCTGTGAGGATCGCGAGTCCGGCATGGCGCATAACTACTTTGCCAACGGGGGCGTATTCTGATGAACAACGCTCTTCTGGACTCATTGAACGATCTCGACCCGCACTACCCGGTGCCGCGCGTGTTCGATTTTCTGGCGGCGCAAGAAAACCGCACCTTACTGGAGTATGTCTACCGGGATCCTTTTGGTTGCCATGTGTTCCCTGGCGACATCAAAGATCATCCGCAGGATGCCTTTTTCCGGGAGATGGAACACGACATCAAACAGGCAACGCAGATCCATCTCTGGGCGTCGATTCCAACGTGTCGCTACCGCTGCCATTTCTGCCAGTTCCCGACCATCATCATTAATCCGCAGAGCGCCCCCTCGCGGGCCGTTTTTCACCGGGTCGTGGATCAAAATATTCAGGAAGCCAAATTGTGGCTGCAAAACGTGCCCGCGCTTGCCCACGCAGAAGTGGGCGAATTTAACGTTTTCGGCGGCACACCGTCGTTGCTGCCGGAAGCGGAACTTCGGCGTCTGATTGCGTTTTACCAGCAGAATTTCAATTTTTCTGCCGCTACGTTGCGCTTTGAAGGGGAACCCGCAACGCTGACAAAATCCTATCTGCAACTGCTCAAAACGCTGGGTTTCAGCAAAATCAGTTTTGGCGTCCAGTCGTTCAATAACCAGCTTATCGAGGCCTGCGGACGTAAACATAGCGCGGAAACCTGTGAAGAGACGATAGCAAACGCGCGCGAAGTCGGTTTCGACTGGATAAGCGTGGATCTAATCTACGGCCTGCCTGGGCAAAGTGTCGATGATGTGAAATTTGATATGGAGAAATGCCGTGAACTGGCGCTTTCTCATGTCGTCTGCACAAAGCTGCATATGGCGGAATTTATGAAACAGCGCACCGGTGTATCGGGGCAGCGCCAGAGCCTGTGGCAAAAAAAAGGAGCGAACAGCGCTTTTCCAGGGCTGGGTAAGCAGTACCAGATGCGTGAACTGATAGAGCGCTACTTCGCCGATGATTACATCGAGCATCCCACCATGTATTTCCATCAGCGCATGCAGCCTGCGGAGAAGTGGAAAGGGTTGATTACCGACCTTGATAAGCAGTATCCGGAAGTGGCGATTGGCCTTGGCGGCAGTTCGAAATGTAGGCAGTCGGAGGCTATCAACATCACGGATTACAAGCGCTACTCCCAGTCGCTGGAAGAAGGGCGCTTACCCATTGAATCGCAGCGGGGTTTTTCACCCATCCTGCGTGAAGTTAACGCCTTCAAAATGGCGCTCTCTACCCTGTGTCCGGTCAACGATAGCGAATTCCGCCAGCGCTTTGATGGTCGCAGTTTTTTCAACAACCCGGTGATTCACCGCGCGTTAGAGACGTTAACGCAAAAAGCGCTCATCACCGTGAATGGCGATGACGTCACGCTCACGCCAAACGGTGTCACGTTAGTGGAAGCGATCATTAATACCCAATTCACCATGGAGCTTGCGCATGAAACACACTGACGCATCCGCACCGGTTTTTAGCCTTTATTACATCGCAATTGACACCGAAGCCGGTGTCACCAATGAACAATTTGAGCAGTTTGTTCGCGAGAAAGGGTGCTTGCTCCCCTGTTATCCCGGCTGGCGCTGGACGTTACTGCGTGGACTGCGGGGAGAGCGCGCCGGGCAATTTCTGATGTTGTATGAAATCGAAAACGCCGGAATGCGCGATCGTTATCAACGCGAGGACGGCAATCTTACCGAGCTGGCGCGTCAGTTCTGGCGCGATCGCCCGCACGCCCAACCATTGCTGCGCGAATGGCAACAATTGGGAACATTCAGCGCGCTACCGACGCTCTACACCGATTATCGGCTGCTGGCGGAGAACAAAAAAAGCACCGTGACGGATGGGCCGCGCTATCGCGAACGGCCGGGAGAAGCACCGGAAGCCAGAGTCATTGGCATTCATAACCTGGCGCTACGCCCGGATGTCGAGGCTGCGACCTTCGAGACCTTTATCGCTGAAAATTACCAACGCATTGAAGACTACCCGGACTGGAAATTCCGCTTGCTGAAAGGCGAGCGCGGCAACCGGTTGGATCAATATGTGGTGATGATGGAAATAGCAAGCCTTGCGGCGCTCGATGTCTTTTATCCCGAACCGGATATCGCCACCGACCAGGCAGCCATTTTCGCGAAGGCTCACCGGGACACCAAGCAGATGTATGAGGAGTGGAAACAGCTCGCTTCCTTCTCCGGTTCGCCGCAAATCTACACCGATTATCTGGCCGTGGCCGAAAGCCAGAGCTGCGGGGACGGCAAAGGAGTGTAGGTAATGACAAATCCATTCCCGACAACCAACACCGGGGCACAGCATGCGACGCGCGCGATTTTTTTCATCGCCGGTCTGGCGGTCTCCGCATGGGCACCGCTAATCCCGTTGGTGAAAGCAACGTTGCACGTTGATGATGGCGCGCTCGGTTTGCTGCTGTTTTGTATTGCCGCAGGGTCAATGCTGGCGATGCCGTTCAGTGGCAGTTTAATCAACCGGTTTGGCTGTCGAGCGGTGATCCTCTGCTGCGCACTGGTGTTGTGTCTCGATCTGCCATTGATGTTGCTTATCCATTCCCCGGTCGTGATGGGCGGCGTTCTGCTCTTTTTCGGCGCGGCGAATGGCCTGCTCGATGTGTCAATGAACAGCCAGGCGGTGGTGGTTGAGCGCGAATCCGGGCAGACAAGAATGGCCGGGTTTCATAGCTTTTATAGTCTGGGTTGCATTGCGGGTGCCGGAAGCGTCAGCGTGCTGTTGTGGGCAAATGTCGCGCCGCGACACGCCATTTCGCTGATTGCGCTGCTGATTTTGGTTATCGCGCTGGCCGCATCGAGCCATTTATTAGCCAGACGTCCGCAACAGAGTGGCGCGAAGGGGAGCCTGCTGCGAACGCTGGCGCATCCGGGTGTGCTTTTCATCGCCATTGTCTGTTTTTTTATCTTTCTGATCGAAGGCGCAATGCTGGACTGGTCCGCCGTATTTCTGCACAGCGAACGGCAGATGCCAGCGCAGCAGGCGGGTTTGGGCTTTACGCTCTATTCCATTGCCGTCGCGCTGGGGCGGCTATATGGCGATCGCCTTATTAACACTTATGGCAACGTGCGTGTGCTGATTTTCGGCGGTGTGTGTGCTGCTGCGGGGTTGCTGACCATTGTTTCATTGCATAACGCCATGCTTTCGCTTGCCGGGTTTGTGCTGGTCGGCGCGGGGCTGGCGAACATTGTACCGGTGCTCTTCTCAGGCGCAGGGAACCAGCCCGGCGTGCCGTCGCACTTTGCGCTTCCTGCCGTCACGTTATTCGGCTATGCGGGGTTGTTAAGCGGCCCGGCGCTGATTGGCGCCATGGCTCAACATTACAGCCTGAGCGCGGTTTTCAGCGCCGGCATTGCGCTCCTGCTGCTGGTTAGCCTGCTGGCGCGCAAAATTATCCACTAATTCACGGACGTGTCCGTGTTATGTCAACGGTACGAAGAAAGGAGTCTTTATGA
This sequence comes from Kosakonia quasisacchari, assembly GCF_004331415.1. Taxonomy (GTDB): domain Bacteria; phylum Pseudomonadota; class Gammaproteobacteria; order Enterobacterales; family Enterobacteriaceae; genus Kosakonia; species Kosakonia quasisacchari. The sequence goes on along the minus strand of NZ_SJOP01000011.1, from coordinate 33,285 downwards.
ATAACCCATCCCATGCTGTTTTTAGCGTGCATTACATTGGCCTCAACCTGAAAAAAGGGGTAACGGCAGGAGATTTTGAACACTTCGCCCGCGAGCGCGGCGCGCAGATCCCGGCGTATCCGGGCTGGCGCTGGACGTTGCTTAAAGGTTTGCGCGGCGAGCGAGAAAACGAGTATCTGATGCTGTACGAAGCACCAGATGCGGAGCAGTACGCCCGCTATGTGACGGTCAGTGGAGAACAGACCGCCGAAGCGCAACGCTTCTGGCAGCAGCACCCGCAGGCACTGGCGCTGATTGCTGAATGGAAAACCTTCGCAACGTTTGCCGAACTGCCGACCATTTTCACCACCTACTCCCTGGTAGCGGAAAATAGAAATAGCTCCCTGCCGGACGGGCCAAACTACCAGGCCAAAGCCGGGCAAGAAACGGTGTCGCGCGTCGTTGGTTTCCACAATCTCGCACTGCGCGCGGGTGTACTACCGCAGACCTTCGAAAAATTCATTACCGATAATATCCACCGCGTCGAGGATTACCCTGGCTGGAAATTCCACATGCTGAAAGGTCAGGGCGGTAATCGCCTCGATCAGTATGCGGTGATGCTGGAAATCGAAAGTCTGGCGTCGCTGAACGCCTTTCATCCGGGGCTGGATGTGTCCACGGAAAAATCACTGGCCTTTGTCGCCGCGCATCAGGATACGGAACGCATGTATGACGAGTGGCGCACGCTCGCTTCGTTTTCCGGTGCGCCACAGCTCTACACGGACTATCTGGCGATAGCCGGAAACGCAGGCTAACTCCACTTACTCCTGTCTGGCGGTGGCGGCCATTAAATGGGTCAGATCACCGCCCAGACGGGTGTTTTGCAGCGGGCGCAGGCGCACAATATGCTGGCGCAGCGCATCATCACAGGTATAAAGCTGGCACCAACCTTCAAGCCAGGCCAGATTGGTCGGGTGCTGTAAAAACGACACATCCTGCGTAACGCCCGTTTTTTGCGCAAACGGCTGCGCATCGGCTAACCCACTAATCACCTGGTCACCCAGACGTCGCAGCGCGTGGTGATTTTCTGCCTTTGGATCGACACCGTTCGCACGGGCGAACAGCGCAATCATCACCAGCGGCTGGATAGCGTAATTGTGGTAAGAAAACGCCCGCTGACGACGGCGCAGTTCGTTGGGTAAAAAACCTTCCTGATCAATTTGCTGCATCGCCGTGCGGTAAATATCCAGCGCGTCAGTAAACAGATCGCGCCGCTGAGTGACTACTGCCGTTGCCATAATGGCCCAGGCCGCCCAGTAGCTGTGGTTATTGACTTTATCCAGCGGTAAATCATGCCACTCATTAACCGTTAAATCGCCCAGTGTACTCAGCCAGCGCTCAATATTTGCCTGCTGAGCCGGATACGCGCGCAGTGGATGCTGAGGCGAATATTGCAACTGCAGCCAGGCAGAAGAGAAGGTGGCCAGCGCCCATTTACGCATTGATCTGCCGGTATGGTTTTTCGCATCGCCTGTTAACGCGCCCGCGCTGGCCCAGTCCGCCAGGGCGTTAACCACACAGGCGACATTCGATGGGTTTCCACTTTGCGCCCAGGCGCTGACCAGGCGGCTGACAAAGCGTTCCATATCGGTAATCGGTTTTGTTTGCTGGCGAAAAGCAGCATCTGCCTCAGGGTTGAGCGTGGCACGCGCGCTGTCGGAGCCTTCATATTTGCTGTGAAAGTCCAGCTCGCCAGTAAAAGGGCCAGGTGCAGTGGGGCAGTTAACCGATTTTGCTGTTTGCTGATGGGGTTCCGGCAGTTGCATAAACCCGGCGGGAGGAGAAAGGCTATCAGCGCCATGGGCTGCTGCCGAAAGGATGAAGATCAGCACTGCTCTGAGAAACACCATGCTATGTCCTGTTTTCCGCGATCGGGGAGCAGCACTATAGCATGGTGTTTGGGGCAATCAGCTACCGCCAAAAACATGCACCGCGCGATGCAGACGGGCGGCGCGTTCAGAGAGATCTTCCGCCGCGCTGGTGACATGTTCCACCATCCCGGTGTTGTTGTGCGTCATGGTGCCGATACGCGAAACGGACTGGTTAATCAGCTCGAGTGCCTGCGTTTGTTCATGGGTGGCGATACCGATCTCTTTGATCATCGCCGACATATTGATCACACTGTCGATCATCGCCGTAAGGTGCGTTTCGGTGTTCGCGACCATCTCAACACCGCTCTTCACGTTAGCCACGTTGTGTTCGATAAGCGTCTGAATTTCACGCGCGGCAGACGCGGAGTGTTGCGCAAGATTACGCACTTCCGCCGCTACCACTGCAAATCCGCGCCCGGACTCACCGGCACGCGCCGCTTCCACCGCCGCGTTCAGCGCCAGAATATTGGTCTGGAATGCGATACTGTCGATGACGCCAATAATGTCGACGATTTTATTATTGTCCGCCGAAACAGCCTGCATCATGGTAATGGTCTTTTTCATCACATCACCGCTTTCCATCGCGCTGGCGCTGGTCTCATCCGCGCGCGTCATCGCTTCTGTTGCGGTTTCCGCCGTTTGCCTGACCGCACTGGCGATCTCTTCAACGGCCGCCGCGGTCTGGTGCAGATCGCCGGAGGTCTCTTCCGTGCGTTGACGCAGGGAGTCGCCTTCGCTGGAAATGCGTCCGCTAATAACGCGAATCCCTTTTATTTGCGCGGAAACATCGCCAACCAGCGAGTTAAGATTTAACCCGGACTGGTTTACCAGGCGCATCAACAAACCGATTTCATCCACGCGGTTAAAATGGTGATAGTCGGCTTTGCGTCCGGATACTACTTTTTGCATTTGTGACAAAACTATCTTCAGCGGGCGTGATATTTGGCTCTGCAAAAAAATGGAAAGCAACCCCAATATAATGACTGTCACACCGGCTTTTTCCGCAGCATTAAATGGAACAAACTGCAATACCACTAAGAGAGCAGCGGTAATAATCGTGCCCATATTAATGCGTTTTGAAACACTAATCCGCTGAAAAAGTGAGAGGAAAGAAAATAACCCTCGGCGAACCACTAAACCTTTATAAAAACGGAAGCCTTTAAGTTTGTTTTCATTCACCCGATCATAAAGTGCAGCGCTGGCGTCAATTTCTTCACGTTGTGGAATATTCCGCACCGAGATATAACCGGTCAACGCTCCTTGCTGATAAACAGGTGTTACGTTGGCGCGCACCCAGTAGTGATCGCCATTCTGCCGGCGGTTCTTCACCATCCCGGTCCAGCTATCACCTTGTTGGATGGTAAACCACATATCGCCAAAAGCGGCGGGAGGCATATCGGGATGGCGAATAATATTGTGCGCTTCACTCATCAACTGATCTTCGGTAAATCCGCTGGCGTCAATAAATGCCGTATTGGCATAAGTAATATGGCTGTGCGTATTTGTGGTCGACAACAACGTCGCCCCATCGTTAAGCAAATACTCTTTCTGTGTAACAGGAGTGTTACGCTTCATGAAAAACCCCGTAATGTACCGCGATCAATAAATTGCTGACGCGGTAATAGGTGTTTTTATAATTTACCGGCCAGTGAGTTTTTGTTATTACCTGAGCATTCTCCACAAAGTTATCGGCAACGGAAAGTAGCTGCGTTAAATATTTTTTTAGTCATACTTACGACTCAATTTATAAATATTGTTATGATTTTGCGAAAGAAAAATGACGACATAAAAACAAACCAGTTATAAGTACATTCTTAAGTCAAATTAATAGCCGGTGATGCAGTAAAGGCGAATAAATAGACGATCAAAAATAGAAACATTAACATCTCAGGCTAGCATTTTTACTTTTAGATAAAGTCTCAAGTATAAGAAAAGGACAATAACATTATTCTATTTATGGTTATTATCGATGGTGCAGAATATTTATTGCGGGCAGTAGGGCGGCGGAAACCCGCCGCATAACGATTAATGGCTGAGGATTTGGTCGAGGAACTGGCGAGTGCGCGGATGCGCAGGCTGGGTGAAGAACGTTTCCGGCGGCGCAGACTCAACGATGCGCCCGTCGGCCATCAAAATCACGTTATCCGCCACGGTGCGGGCAAAGCCCATTTCGTGAGTCACCACAATCATCGTCATGCCGCTGTCCGCCAGATCCAGCATCACATCCAGCACTTCTTTGATCATTTCCGGGTCCAGCGCTGAGGTTGGCTCGTCAAACAGCATAATCTCCGGTTGCATACAGAGCGCGCGGGCAATCGCCACGCGCTGCTGCTGACCGCCGGAGAGCTGCAGCGGGAACTTATGCGCCTGATTGGCGATCTGCACTTTTTCCAGATAGTGCATCGCCAGCTCCGTTGCCTGCGGGCGGCTCATCTTGCGCACCAGCGTTGGGCCGATTATCAGGTTATCCAGCACGCTTAAATGCGGGAACAGGTTAAATTGCTGAAACAGCATCCCGATGCTCAAACGAATGCGGCTGATGTTGCGCACGTTGTCGTTCATTTCGATACCGTTCACCAGAATCTGACCTTTCTGGTGCTCTTCCAGCCGGTTAATGCAGCGGATAAGCGTGGATTTGCCGGAACCGGATGGGCCGCAAATCACCACGCGTTCGCCTTTTTTAACGCTGAGCGAGACATCATCCAGCACCTGAAATTTCCCGTACCATTTGCTGACGGAGGTCATTTGAATGATCGCGTCGTGCGCGGGGGTAGTGGTTTGCATCAGGATACTCCTTCAGGGTTGCGGCGTTCATCGATACGCCCTTCGACCCACACCGCATAACGGGAAAGCGAAAAGCCAAACAGTAAATACAGGCAGGCGATAAAAACGTAGGTTTCGATGTAGTAACGACGCCATACGGGATCCTGCATCACTGCGGTGGTGGCCGTCAGCACATCGAACAAGCCGATAATGATCACGAATGATGAGTTCTTCATCGCCGCAATAATATGGTTGGTCACTGCCGGCAGACAGATGCGCAGCGCCTGCGGCAACACAATTTTGGTGGTGGTATGCCAGTAGCCCAGATTCAGCACCGCCGCCGCTTCATACTGGCCGCGCGGCACGGCCTGCAAACCGCCACGGATCACTTCAGCCTGGTAGCAGGCAAAGAACAGAGCGATACCAATAATCACCCGCAGCAGCTTGTTGACTTCCATCCCGGCCGGCAAAAACAGCGGAAAGACATTCACGGCGACAAACAAGATCGTGATCAACGGCACGCCGCGTAACCCTTCAATAAACACTACCGACAAACCGCGCAAAAACGGCAGCGGGGAGCGGCGGCCCAGTGCCAGCACCACCGACACCGGCATGCCGATAATCACCGTCCCGGAAAAGAGCAGCAGCGTTAGCGGCAAACCACCCCAGTCCGCAGAAGAGACAGCAGGCAGCCCGAATACGCCACCGCTCATCAGCACCGACATGACAACCAGCGAGACTATCCATAGTGGCCACAACAGACGCGAGTGCCAGCACATCGGCGACAGAGAAAGACCAACGGTGACAAACCACACCAGCACCGCCAGTGCGGCACGCCACTGCTCATCATAGGGATAGAGCCCAAAGAGGATCGGGCGATATTTCTCACCTATCACTGCCCAGCAGGCACCGGCCGCCGCCCGGCATTGCTCTGCCGTACCACTAAAACCAACTGCATCAATCACCGCCCAGCGCAGGATCGTTGACCCCACCAGCGCCAGCACAATTAACAACAGCAGCGTCAACACGCTTTGCGCAATGCTGCTAAACAAATGGCGACGCAGCCAAAAAACCACAGAGTTTTGCATAACGGTTCCTTAGCGCTCTTTAATCGCGACGTAGCGGTTAAACAGGTTCATCAACAGCGACGTGGTACCGCTAATGACCAGATACACCACCATCATAATGGCAATAGCTTCCAGTGCCTGGCCGGTCTGGCTCATCATGGTGTTACTGATATTCGCCAGTTCCGGATAACCAATTACCACGGCTATTGAACTGTTTTTCGCCAGGCTCACATACTTGCTTGCCAGGGGCGGCACCATCACCCGCATCGCCTGTGGAATAACGACATGGCGCATGACATGCCACGGTGAAAACGACAGCGCACGCGCCGCTTCAAGCTGCCCCTTTGGCACGGACTGAATGCCTGCGCGAACAATTTCGGCGATATAGGCAGACGAGTAGAGCGAGATCCCCAGCAACAATGCGGTAAATTCCGGGCTGATGGTAAACCCGCCGCGAAAGTTAAACCCGCGCAGCTCCGGGCTGTTCAGCGCATGAGGCGCCCCGGCCAACCACCACACCAGTAGCGGCAGAGCGATAATCAACGCGAGGCGAATACGCCCTGTTGGCAGTACTTTGCTGTGTCGCTCGCGCCAGTAACGTGCCAGAAATGAAACGAACAGGCTTAACACACAGCCAATCAGCAGCGCCAGCAACGTCCATAGCCAGCCGCTGTGCGCCGCCGGAACGCTGAACGTTAACCCCCGGTTGGTGAGAAAACCGCCCGGCAGTTCTATCGCCTGGCGCGGCGCGGGCAGGTTGCGGATCACCATTGACCAGAAGATCACATGCAGGATCACCGGGACATTGCGCAGCAGCTCCACGTAAGTGACGCACACTTTCATCAATAACCAGTTTTTGGAAACCCGACCAATACCGACCAAAAATCCGAGCAGTGTCGCCAGCACAATGCCGCACAGCGTCACATAAAGTGTGTTCAGAAACCCAACCACCAGCGCGCGAGTGTAGGTGTCGTTCGCGGTGTAGGGAATTAATGTTTCCCCGATGGCGAACTGCGCAGGCTGGTGCAGAAAACCGAAACCGGTCGAGATACGTTGTGCATGCAGGTTTTCCACCACGTTGCTATAAAGCCAGTAGCCAAAACCCACAAGCAGCGCCGCCAGCAACAGCTGGTAGCAGGCGCTGCGCACGGACTTACTGCCAAAAAAGGTGAAAAGGCGAAACGCGGTGGCCTCGCGCGTCGCTTCAGACGCCAGAACACCGGAGTTGTCAGACTGTTTCATCATTAAAATTACGACTGTGGCAGGAGTGGAGAAGGGCCGCCCCGCAAGACGGAGGCGGCCCGGCGATTAACGGATCGGCAGACCGTAAAGCAGGCCACCTTTGTTCCATTGATTATTCAAATCGCGATCCAGCGGTTCAGCGCTTTTTGGGCCGAAGTGGCGGTTGTAAATATCGCCATAGTTGCCCACCTGTTTCACGATGTTGTACACCCATTTGTCATCCAGCCCCAGTTTCTGACCGAAGCCGCCAGTGACACCCAGCAGGCCCTGGACATCCGGATCGGTGGATTTCAGTTTTTCATCGACATTGCTCTGGTTAACATCCATCTCTTCGGCATCGAAGGTGGCATAAACCACCCATTTCACAATGTCATACCACTGGTTGTCGCCTTTGCGTACCGCCATCGCCAGCGGCTCTTTGGAGTACATACCCGGCAGGATCACATGATCCTGCGGTTTGTCGGTATCGAACGCCAGGATGCCGGGCAGCGCCACTTTATCGCGGGCGATCACATCACAGCGACCGGCGAGGTAGGCCGCAACGTACTCTTTGTTGTTTTCAATAACCACTGGCGTGTAGTGAATATTGCGCGAGCCAAAAATCTGCGCGACGTTACGTTCGGTACTGCTTGGCGTGACACAAACGGTTGCGCCGTCGAGATCTTCAAGTTTTTTCACGCCGCTGTTGGCGCGCACCATAAAGCCGGTGCCGGTGTAAAAGTTAGGCGGAGCAAAACTGATGCCGAGCGACACGTCATTGGTCAGCGTGGCGGTGGTATTGCGTGACAGCACATCTACTTCGCCAGACTGCAGCGCCATAAAGCGTTGTGCGGTAGAGAGCGGGGTGAAGCGCACTTTCGACGCGTCGCCCAGCACTGCGGTTGCCAGCGCACGGCAGAAATCAACATCGAGACCTTCCCACTGGCCTTTGCTGTTGATCGCGGCAAAACCGTGACGGGCAGGGTGAACGCCACACACCAGTTCACCACGCGCTTTGATTTTTTTCACGGTATCGCCATTAACAGCAGGCGCATTTTCCGCCTGGGCAGGCGCAAGGAAGCTGCCAAGCGCCAGCAGCAAGGCTGAGGCGGCAAGGTGAGATTTTTTGAGCATGACCGATCCTTTTTAAAAGTTGCTATCCAATTAATTAACTGTATTTATTACTGATTTCACTAACATATCCGTTTGTACACACATGTTCCTCATCCATGACCTCTTTAGCAAAGAACGAATTCAGTAAAGCATATCCAGAAACTGACGAACGAATTATTGCAACCATCCCTGCACACCCTGCCACAGCAACTGCGCGCTGAGCAGGATCATGGTAATGCGAAACAGTATGCGGAATAGCCGCTCCGGTACGTTATCCAGCACCCGCGTTCCCAGCCAGGTGCCCAGCGCGCCGCTGATAATCATTGCCGCCAGTACGGGTAACCAGTTGGCCCAGGCAAAGCCCATCAGCCCAAAAGCGAGGATCTTTAACCCGTGTTGCAACACCATGCAGGTTGCATGCGTGGCAATCAGCGGCTGGCGTTTAAGCCCTTGCGAACTGATAAGCCCGGCGACCATCGGCCCGGTTGCGCCAACAATCATCGTCCCCAGACTACTTACCGCGCCGCCAAGAATAAACAACGGACGGCTCAGCGGTTTCTGCTCCCCGCGTTTACGCAGCACCGACCAGAGAATAAACAATCCCAGCGCAATGCGGGCGATGCTGTCCGGGATCACCGCGGCAACCGGTGCGCCAACGGCAATGCCGACCGCGCTACCCAGTAAAAACCACAGCACCAGCGGCCACACCACGTGGACACGTTGAATCAGCGTCCGGCTGAAGTTGGAGCCAAGCTGCACCATGCCGTGTACCGGCATCAGGCTACTTACCGGCATCCCCAGCCCCATAATCGCCAGCAGCGCCGTGCCGCCGCCGAGGCCCATGGCGGCCGTCAGCGCCGATGTCAGAAAACTGCAAAACACCATCACCCCGGCAAATAACGGGGAAATTTCCGGCGGAATCAACGTCAGTGTCATGCTCACATCCGTTTAACGAAAATCATCCTGCAGCAGGCGATGATACAGCGCTTGTGCCTCTGCCGCTGGCAGAATACGGCTGGCGCAATCAAGAAATTTCTGTTCAATCAAGTTATCCGGCAGTGGGATTGCCGGGCTGGAACCTCGCGCACCGGCGACCCGCAAGGCAAACTGCCGCCCGTCGACGGTCGCCAGCGTGACGAAGGCGCTGTGTGTAATCTCTTCGTCATGGCGCTCAAGCGTCACTTTCTGCATTAAGGTCTGTGTCGCCGGATCCTGAAAACGCGCGTCGTCGATAAAATCATCCAGCGTCAGAGTGCCGGTGACAAACGCACGCGCCACGCAATAATGCAGGCTGAATTTACCCGCCAGCGGGTTTTCCGGTTGCGGAATATTGATATGCGGGAAGCGGATCGGGTGAACTTTCACCTCGATATGTTCAATCTCATGCGGCTGCAACCCGGTTTCCTCACGCAGCGCCAGCACGCCATCCAGCGGCGACAAAATAGCGTAACAGCATGGGAAGTATTTGTAATTGTTACTCTTCACGGTATCGAGAATAAACGGCGTTGCATCCCAGTTTTCTGTTAACGGTAAAGGGTCGACATTCGCCTGGCCGTTATAGACGTGGAAATACCCCTGATGATGCTCAAACGCGGTGGGGCCTGCGCTAAAACCCTCTTTTGCCAGTTTGCAGGCCATCACCGCGCTGCGCGCCGCCTGACCGACCGCCAGGGCTTTGGTTTCCGTGCCGAAGTTCGATTTAATACCGCTGGCGAGTGAAGCGGTCATGGCCAGCGCCGTTGCGGTTTGCTCTTCATTAAGATTGAGTGCCACCGCGCAGGCCGCCACACCGGCGAAAACGCCGACCGTGGTGGTCGGATGCCAGCCATGACGGTACTGAAACGGGCTCACGGCTTTACCCATGCGCACGGCGGTTTCATAGCCGGTAATATAAGCGCGTAACACTGCTTCGCCATTAATGTCCAGCTCATCCGCCAGCGCCAGCAGCGCGGGCAAAACGGCGACAGAAATATGGCCGTGCAGCCAGGAGTTGGAATCATCAAAATCAAGCAGGTGCGAAGAGACGCCATTTAACAGGGCGGCATCCAGCGCGTTCAACGTGAGATCGGTGCCGAACACGCGACTGCTGCCGGTCGCGGCAGAAGGGGCGATTACCGCACGCAGTTTGCGCGAGCCATCCTGCACACCGCCAGCAAGCGTCACGCCTAACGTATCGATTATCGCGGTACGTGCCAGGGCGTACGCGGCCTGCGGGAAAGCCTGCCGGGAGAACGCCAGTAAATTACCGGCAAGTTGTCGGGCAATGGTCATGAACAGATTTCCTGTACAAAAAAAGAATTAGTGGTCGCCGGCAAGTAACCCGGTGATGCGCGCCAGTGAACCCGGGCGCTCAAAGTGCAGGGCGGCGTCATATAACTGTGCGCTTCGCGCCGCGCCAAGAACAGGAACGGTGAGGGCGTCAAATTTAGCGCGCAACTCGTCATCGCTCAGTGGATTTTGCGCGTGTCCGCGATAGACATCCGTATGCGCATGCAACACGCTGCCATCATCCAGCCAGACATCAATAAAGGCGGAACTGGCGGACTGCCCCTCAACCGCTTCCACTTCCAGCAGCGGCAGCAGCGCGCGCGGGCGCGGATCATCAACCGTCGCCTGAGTGAAATCAGTATCTGTCAGCGCGTAGCCGCTTAAGGCGAGGGTGATACAGTGAGGAATGCTGAATTTACTCTCCAGCGGCGTACGCGGATCCATGATTCCTGCGTTAACCATTCCCATCGGATGCACTTTTGCCGAAATTCGGGTGATAGTGCGCCCCTGCAATTGTGGGTAAAGTTTACGTGCGGTTTCAATGGAAGCATGCGTACCACGGCAACTGGCATATAGCTTGTAACCGTTGGTGAGTAATTCCCAGCTTTCGCCGAAATCAAGCGGGGGAATTTCCGCGCTGCCGTCCTGGATAAAGATTTTTACCCAGCCGTCAGCTTCATAAAAATGGTGGGCACCGACAAAATTTTCTGCGGCCAGTTCAGCCGCCAGAATACCGTCCATTGCCGCTTTCCCGGCATGGAATGGTTTTCCGTGAGTGCCAGAAGATTTCTGCAAACCGCCCATCATGGTTGCCGCCGCGCCCAGCGCGTTGCGAACTTGTTCTTCGGAAAGTTGCAAAATCGCCGCAGCAACGGCTGCCGCGCCGGCGCGACCGACAACAGAAGTAGGGTGGAAACCACGACGTTGCAGGTTACGTCCAACGCCCGGAACCCAGCCGCCGCCCAGTTTCGCCATCACTTCAAAACCGGTGATGAAGGCCAGCAGAACGTGTTCCTCCGCAACCGGATGCGCCTGCGCCATTGCCAGCGCCGTTGACCAGCACGGGCCGCCGGGATGACCCGCGCCTGCAGGATGCGTGTCGTCGTAATCGGCTGCATGCGCCATGGTGGCGTTCACTAATGCGGCAAGAGCAGGGGTGGTAGTGGTAGAAAGGAAAATTTGCGCATCACCGGCGGCGTTCCATTTTTTCGCCACCTGGCGAACCGCGTTAACGGCATCGTCATTAACGGCGCCGAGCGCTACGCCGAGATAATCAATTAATGCGCGTTTGGCTTCGTGCCGTACGGCGGGTGGCACAACGAGTTGATTAGCATGGCTGATAAAATGGCTTAGCTGTTCTCCACGGGTTAATGCAGTTTCTGCTTTCGTTGTCATGGTAAAACAAGTTTTCCCTGGTGTTGACTTGCAAATACGGTGTTGGCTAACAAAATAAAAAGCAAATATTCGTTTTGTGTTTAATTGGATTCATTTGTATACAATGAACTTAAAATAAACATAGCAGCGATTTCGTAAACGTCAAAAGATGTTTTTTAAATAAGCAAAGAATAAAAAATGCAAAAGCGTCCCCGTTACTGTGGCAAGATGAGCGACGGCAGGGTGCAGACTTTGCAAAGCCATCATCAGTACATACGAAAGGAGCTAAAACGTGAAATCGACGGGTCGCGATGCGGGCTTAACGCCGTTTGAAATTCTTATTTCCGCCATTGAAGCGGGGGAGTTGCTGCCGGGAGAGCGTTTACAGGAGACACGGCTGGCAGAGCAGTTCGGTCTTAGCCGAACGCCGATACGTGAAGCGCTTCACCGCCTGGAAACGCTTGGGCTTGCCGAACCGGGACCGCAACGCGGGTTGATCATCGCCCATATCAGTTACGAGCGTCTGCGTCAGTTGTTTGATGTGCGCGAGGGGCTTGAACGGCTGGCGATGGCGCTGGCAGTGAATGCCGCCTCTGACGCAGAGATAGCTCTGCTACAGGAGATAGTTCACGCCGAAGCCTCACTCACCGACAGTAAAGCACTTCACGATCACAACCGCATGTTCCACCGCCAAATCTACCGCGCAACACATAATCCCTATCTCAATGAAATGCTCGACAATTTACGCATCCATTTGTCGTTATTGCGCAGCACCACCTACGAACTGAAAGAGCGTACCGAAGAGTCCAAACGCGAACACCAGGCCATTGTTGATGCGCTGGCGCGCCGTGACAGTGCCGCAGCGCAGGAAATCGCCTGTGAGCATATTCGTCACGGCTATCGCGCACGTTTGACCATTTTAAGCCAGCGAGAACGCTAACAGAATGCCCCTTATTTGACGGACGGAAATCCTCGACCGCTGATAGACTCCGAAATGGCGTAATTTTAATCGGGCTTTCTGTGGGCATTCTGAGGGTAGCATTTCGTGTTAGCGACTTTGATTTACCGTAGCCGACTGAATCGAACATTAGATCCCTCTCAACTGGCAGGCCTTGTCGAACGAGCAAGCCTTCGCAACGCGCAATTGCAGGTAACGGGAATTTTACTGTTCGACGGCGAGCATTTTTTACAGGTTCTTGAGGGACCGCTGGCATCGGTTAACGCGGTGTATGAGCTGATTGGCAAAGATCCCCGTCACGGTAACGTGGTCGAGCTGCTGCGTGATTTCGCGCCGCGCCGCCGCTTTGTTGACCGAGGGATGGTGTTGTTCGACCTGCGAGTGATGAGACCCGCCGTCGTGCTACGCGCGATCCTCCGCTTTGGCACACTGAAATATAAAGTGGCCAGCAATGATCGGGTCTACAAATTTATTCGCACCTTTATCGCCTCGCCCAACACCAATGGCGGGGTGCGCAACACATCGCCCGAACAGTGGCGTTTCGCCATAAAAACATCACCTTTCGCCAGTGATACCCCTGTATTTCATGAGCAGCCGTGCCAGTTTGCCTTTCAGCCCATTATTGAACCGTTGCGCGGCAATATTTCGTCACTGGAAGCCCTGATCCGTGGGCCGGACGGCGGCAGCCCGCAGGAATATTTCTCAACGATTGCGCCAAACAAGCTGCATGAAGCTGACCTGGCATCAAAAGGCTGGGCGCTGGCAACGGCGCGTCGCCTGGGCATTGGGAATCACAAAGTCGCCATTAATTTACTGCCAATGTCGCTGGTCAAAATCCCCGGTGCAGTGGACATTTTGCTTAATCACATCACCCGTAACCATCTGAATCCTGGGCAGATTATCGTCGAAGTGACAGAAGATGAAGTGATTTCTGGCTACGAAGAGTTCACCTGGGCCATTCGCCAACTGCGCGCCGCCGGAATTGGCCTTGCCATTGACGACTTTGGTTCCGGTTTTGCCGGGCTGTCATTGCTGGCGAAATTCCAGCCAGATAAACTCAAAATCGACCGTACCATCGTCACTGACATTCATCTGCACGGCCCGAAACAGGCGATTGTGAAAGCGATTATCGATTGCTGCGCCGAACTGCAAATTACCGTCGTTGCCGAAGGGGTTGAAAAGGTGGAAGAGTGGTGCTGGCTGGAGGCCGTTGGCATTCAGCGTTTCCAGGGGTTCTTGTTTGCACGCCCGGTGATTAATGGTGTCTCGGCAATTAACTGGCCACAGCGAATCCTTCACAAACTCTAATCTTTCCGGCAAAGCTCACTGATAAGGAGAATCCGCATGGGATTCTCCTTTTTGCCTGCTGCCGTGCGTATTACGCGAGAAATAGCGCAAACTCCAGCGTTATTTGGCTTATAAATCATCGTTCTACTATGCTTAATTGAATTACAGTGGATGTGTTGCGGGGAATAATGAAACTCAAAAGACGTGTTGCGCGAGCGCTGGCGCTCCATTCCTCCCTCGGTCGCAGTATCACTTTTTTTATGGTTGGTCTGTTACTGGCAGGCAGCGCGACCAGCGCATGGACCTTATCGCGCGCATGGGAACGCGTCGTTGAAGACACCGAACGGGATGCGATTAACCTTTCAGTTTCGCAGGCGCGCCAGGCCGAAGATACGTTTTTACAAACCGAACTGGTGCTGCGGGACATTCGCCGCAACCTGCCAACGGACAGCATCGAAGGCATTGATGTCAGCCAGTTCGGCAGTTATCTCGCAGAGCTCAAAGATCGATTACCGCAGTTGCATGGGCTGATGGTTTACGACACCCAGGGTAATATGAAAGCCACCTCGTTTGGCAAAATTCCGGTGCTGTCCAACAACAGTGACCGCGAATACTTTATTTACCATCGCCGTAACGGCCACGGCAGTATTCACATCGGGCATGTTATTCGCAGCCGCTCAACCGGCGATCTGGTGATTCCGGTGTCGCTGCGCATCAGCGACAGTTCCGGCGGTTTTGCCGGTGTTTTGCTGGCCACGGTAAACATCGACTATTTCCGCCACTTCTATGGCTATTTTGAGCTGCAAAGCCGCGACATGCTGGCGCTGGTAAACACTGACGGATCCGCCGTGTATGTGCGTCCTTATGGTGATGAAAGCATTAATCGTAACCTTTCTGCCAGCCCGTTATTTACCCGCGAACTGGCGAAAAAAGACCGAGGGAACGGCACCTGGGTTTCCGCGCTGGATCATATTGAGCGCATTTATGGATTCGCCCGGCTGGAGCGCTATCCGCTGGTGGTGGCAGCGGGTTATGACAAACCCGCGTTGTGGCAGGGCTGGCTCAAAGACAGCCTGCCGGATCTGGTGCTTAACGCCATGCTGCTACTGGGCACGTTGCTGATGGGGGCGATTATCTTCCGCCAGGTCAGGCTCAATGTGCGCAACCAGACGGAACTTGCCGTCCTGCGTGATGAGCTAACCAGCATCAACCACACCTTACAACTGATGGCGTTAGCCGACGGGTTGACCGGGCTTGCCAACCGTCGCCAGTTCGATCTGTTTCTGGCCAAAAGTTTGAAAGCCTCCGCGCTGACGCAAAAACCCGTATCGCTCATCATGCTCGATATCGACTATTTCAAGCGTTATAACGATTTTTATGGCCACGTTGCCGGCGATAACTGTCTGCGAATGGTCGGGGAAATTATTGCGAAACTGAAAATGCGCAGCCACGATTTGATTGCCCGTTACGGCGGCGAAGAGTTTGCCATTATTCTGCCCGATACCGGCCCGGAAGGTGCGCTGTTTGTCGCGCGCCAGGCGGTCGCGTTAGTGCGCAGCGCCAAAATTCCGCACACCAAAACCAGCGGACAAGACAATGTTGTCACCATCAGCGCAGGCTGCTACAGCCTGATTGCCGATGCGAATTTTGACGATGCCATCCGGCTGAAAGAGGGTGCAGATAAAGCACTTTACCAGGCCAAAATAGAAGGGCGCGACCGCGCGGTTGCCGCGACAGAAGAGCTGTTACGGCAACCGGAGTGAATATCAGCGCAGGGATTTCGTTAAATAGTGGCGCTGCATACCGGTGTGCGGATAATCCGGCAGCGACATTTGCAGTGCATAACCGAGCTTTTGATAGAAAGGCAGCGCCTGAAAACTGAAGGTATCCACCAGCGCATGGTGGCAACCCAGCGTTACCGCTTCCTGTGCTGCGCGCTGCATCAGTTCTTTGCCAAGCCCGCTGCCACGCCGATCCTCGTGAACCCATAAATAGTGGATATTCAGCCATCCGCCTTCCTGGCGGGCAATCAGACCACCCTGCATGACACCTTTCTCATCGCGAAAATAGACCCCCAGATGCGCCCATTCGCTGAGATTAATAAATTGCTGATTGTAGCGGCGCAAGCCGGTAAAGAGTTCTTCCTGATCCTGCGCGGTCACTTCGTGTGTCACTATCAGCGCCATTTCTCTCTTCTCCTCGTTGTATTTATCAGAATGATAACAGGTCGGTCAGCGGCGAGCGTCGTCTACCCTTAAAGTCTGTTACCCATTCGTAAGGAGAAAGTACAGTGAGCATCAAAACCAGTGATTTCTTTGTTCAGCGTCTGAAAGAATGGGGCGTGACGCGCATTTACGGTTATCCGGGCGATGGTATCAACGGTGTGCTGGGCGCCATCCAGCGAGCCAACAAAGCGGGCGATGGGATTGAGTTTATCCAGGTTCGCCATGAAGAGATGGCCGCGTTTATGGCGGTCGGCCATGCGAAGTTCACCGGCGAACTGGGGGTCTGTTTATCGACAGGCGGCCCGGGTGCCACGCATCTGCTCACCGGCTTGTATGACGCCAAAATGGACCACGCGCCGGTGCTGGCGATTACCGGGCAAGCGGAAACCACCGCGCGCGGTGCCAGCTATCAGCAGGAGATGAATCTGGATCGCGTTTTCGCCGATGTCGCAAACTTCGTGCAGGAAGCGGCATCGCCCGCACAAGTCCGGCATCTGGTCGATCGCGGCGTTCGTGTGGCAATGGCGCAAAACGGCGTTGGCGTGGTGATCATCCCCAAAGATGTGCAGGATGAAGCCTGGCAACCGCCCCAGCACACCCACGGATTTACCCATTCAGGTTCAGGTTACCAGCGACCGCGCGTGATCCCACACGATGCCGATCTGCAACGCGCTGCGGAGGTACTCAACGCCGGGAAAAAGGTGGCGATATTGATTGGCGCAGGTGCCCGCAACGCGGCGGTGGAAGTGGTACAAACGGCAAATTTACTGGGCGCGGGGGTGGCGAAAGCCTTGCTTGGCAAAGATGTGCTGCCCGATGATGCGCCATTTGTCACCGGCTCCATTGGCCTGCTGGGCACGGAACCGTCATGGAAACTGATGCAAGAGTGCGACACGTTATTGATGATCGGGAGCGGTTTTCCGTGGACGGAATTTCTGCCGCCGGAAGGCAAGGCGCGCGCTGTGCAGATTGATATTGACCCGGCGATGCTTGGCTTGCGCTATCCCTGCGAAGTCAATTTACACGGTGATGCAGCAGAAACGTTGCGCGCGTTAATCCCGTTACTGACGCATAAAAGCGACCGAAGCTGGCAGGAGGAGATTGCCCGCCAGGTGCGCGACTGGTGGCAACTGATGGAGCAGCGCGCGATGGCACCGGCCAAACCGGTCAATCCACAACGCGTGGTCTGGGAGATGTCGCCGCTGCTGCCAGACAATGCGATTGTCACCTCTGATTCCGGTTCCTGCGCGAACTGGTTCGCCCGCGACTATCGCGTTAAGCAGGGGCAGCGCGCCTCGCTTTCCGGCGGGCTGGCCTGTATGGGCGCTGCGGTGCCGTACGCGATTGCCGCAAAATTTGCCGCACCGGAAAAACCGGTCGTTGCGCTGGTGGGCGATGGTGCCATGCAAATGAACAATATGGCCGAACTCATCACTATTCAGAAATACTGGCAGCAGTGGCGGGATCCCCGCTTAATCATCTGCGTGTTCAATAATCAGGATTTAAACCAGGTCACCTGGGAGCAGCGAGTGATGGAGGGCGACCCTCGCTTTGAAGCCACGCAGCAACTGCCCGATGTGAAGTATGCCGAGTTTGCAAAATCGCTGGGGTTACAGGGCATTTTTGTCGATACGCCAGAGGCCTTGTCTGGCGCATGGCAGCAAGCCTTGCAGGCCGATCGCCCGGTGGTATTGGAAGTGAAAACCGACCCGGAAGTCGCGCCGTTGCCGCCGCATATTACGTTCAAACAGGCGAAAGCGTTTATGGCGTCAATGGTGAAAGGGGATCGCGGTGCGGTTCAGGTACTGAGCGATACCGCCAGCCAGTTGTTCCATAAGAAGTGATAAAAAAGCCCGGTGCGCATAGCGTACCGGGCTGATGCAACATCAGACACCGTTAGAGTTTGTTCAGAAACGCGAGCAGATCGTCGTTCAACTGATCCTGATGCGTGACCGCAAAGCCGTGCGGGCCATTCTCATAGACTTTCAGTTCCGCGCCTTTAATCAGTTCAGCCGATAATTTACCGGTCGCTTCAAACGGCACGATCTGGTCATTACTGCCGTGGATCACCAGCGTCGGTACATCCACTTTCGCCACATCCGGGCGGAAGTCCGTTTCCGCAAATGCGGTTACGCAGTCGAGAGTACCTTTCAGTGAGGCCAGCAGGGCAATATTCAGCGTCTGCGTCAGCACACCGTCAGAGACTTTCTGTCCGGCGTTCAGGCCATAAAACGGCGTGGCGAAATCGCTGATAAACTGCGCGCGATCCTTCAGCAGACCGGCTTTAATTCCGTCGAACACACTTTTATCAACACCCTGCGGATGATCGTCGGTTTTGCCAAAAATCGGTGTTACCGCGCCGAGCAGCACCAGACCGGCGACGCGCGCGCTGCCGTTGCGACCGATATAACGGGTGACATCGCCGCCACCCATTGAGAAGCCGACCAGCGTCACATCGTGTAGATCCAGCGCGGTGATGAGATCGTTAATATCAGAAGCAAAAGTGTCGTAGTTGTAGCCATTCCACGGTTGATCGGAGCGACCAAAACCGCGACGGTCGAACGCAATCACACGGTAGCCGCGCTCAGCAAGGAAATTCAGTTGGCTGTCCCACATATCGCCATCTAACGGCCAGCCATGACTGAAGAGAACCGGCTTACCCGCACCCCAGTCTTTGTAATAGATCTGAGTACCATCCTGCGTTTTGATTGTGCTCATGTGTTTACCTCGTTGTTGTGTTGTGGTTTTTTACTGCATAACGCTTATCGCTGCGCGGGTGCGATAAGATGCCGGACAACCGGCGGCTCATCACCTTGATGAAAGGCCAGCACACGCTCTTTAATCAGCTTGTCATTCACCGTGTGGCGCTCATGCTGGCGCAAATGTTCGATCCACGAACCCATCACCCAGGTTTCCACAAACATCCCCGGATGGTGGGCATCCTCATACACCGCCCAGCCCATCGCACCTGTACGTCGCCGTACGCGGCGCATCTCCTGCATCGCGCAGACAAAATCATGCGCATCTTGCGGTGAGACCCGATATTCGCAACTGACCATCACCGGCCCGCGCTCATGGGGAATCTCGGTTTCGGCAGCGACGCCCGCCGGGTCAATCATATCGAGATCCAGCGCGGCGTCTTTTTCCAGGCGCCAACGTAAAACTGTAGCAGTTCCCAGCACCATGCCCACTGTTGCGACACAAAGCGCCAACGTCACGCCAAATTCCGACGCCAGTTTCCCCCAGATAGCGCTGCCAACCGTCATTGAACCGAAGAACACCGTCAAGTAGACCGCCAGCGCGCGCGCTTTTACCCAGCGAGCAGCACTGCGCTGCGCGCCGACGTTAAGCGTTGAAAGCACGGCAATCCACGCGAAGCCGGTAAAAAATTCAAACGCGTTGAGCAGCCAGACATGGCGAATAAACGCCAGCGCCACCATGGTCAAAGCAAACAGCAAACTGGCAGCTACCATCATCTGGTCGGCATTCAGCCGCTTACGCAATTTTGGCAGCAACACCGCGCCGCAAATCGCGCCAAAACCGATACAGGCCAACATGAGGCCATAACCGCCAGGTCCCAGACCCAGCTCGCGGCGCGCCACCAGCGGCAACATGGCCCATCCGGCGCTGCCAAACAGGAAAAACGCCACGGTACGCGCCAGCACATTGCGCAGCACCGGTGCAGCGTGAACATAGCGCAACCCACCGCGGATCGCGGTAAAGAAGTGTTCCGGCGGCAAACGCTGAATGGTCACCTGCGGCTGCCAGCGATAGAGCACAAACGCCACGCCCAGCACCGACAGGGCGTTCAGGAAAAAGACCATCCACGGTCCGGCGAAAGAGAGCAGCAGCCCGCCCAGCGCCGGGCCAATCGCGCGGCTGATATTGATGCCCAGTGAATTAAGGGCAATTGCCGGGCTCAGTTCCCGTTTTTCAACCAGATCCGGCACCACCGCCTGAAAAGCCGGTGAGCTAAGCGCCGCGCCGGTACTGAGTAAAAATGTCGCCGCCAGCAGCACCTCCGGCGTGACATTGCCGGTAAACGAGAGCAATGCCAGACCGGCTGCCGCGCAGAACGTCCAGGCTTGAGAAAAGAGCAGGATCTTGCGCCGCTCAACGATGTCCGCCAGCACGCCAGCAGGCAACACGAACAGGAACATCGGCAGGCTGCTGGCCGCCTGCACCAGCGCGACCGCCAGCGGATCGGCGCTCAGTGAGAGCATCGTCCAGTTCACGCCGATGTCGCTCATCCATGAGCCAACATTCGATACCACTGTCGCTATCCATAACATGCGGAAAACGCGCTGGCGCAGCGGCTGCCAGGCAGAAGCGGCTGGAGCAGCATCGATATCAGGTGACACTGTCACCGCTGCGTGCAGTTCGTTTTGTTGCGTCATGCCAGCGCTCCTTTCGCCGCCACGCGCAGCCGCCAATTTCCCGGCCCGGTTAACAGCAAGGTGGTGAAGATAATCAGCAACAACCAGCCAAATTGCCCCTCGGCGAGCGACCAGTCTGCATGTACCACCAGCATCGCGACCAGCAGCACCACGATAATCGGGATACAGGCCAGCCGTGTGGCGACACCGGCAATGATCAGCAGCGGGCAAACCACTTCGGCGAAAATCGCCGGTAGCAGACTCATCCACGGGCCAAAACCAAACGGATCTTCGATATGCGCCAGTTCGTTACTGAAATGCAGTACCTTCGGCAGACCATGCACATACAACAACAGCAGGCTGCCGGTCAGGCGCAGGAAGAACAGCCCCGCATCAACGCGGGGCGAAATAGCTGAGAAAGGGGATGTTTTCATGATGTCAGAACGCAAAGCAGCTGCAACCGAGCGCGCCCCAGAAGGCGTTCTCATCGGAAACCGGCATAGCGGAACCGCGTGCAACATCGTGCTGATGAATATGTACACCGCATGGACCGGAGCAGTGGTGTACACCCGACGCCTGGCCGACGCGAGCGGCCTGCGGCGGCGCGCTGCGGTAATGACCTGGCACATTTACTACCGGCGACCAATCTGGCAATACCGGGATCGCCGGTGGCGCCAGCGGGCCAAACGCGCCCGCGGCATAAACAATCTCACCGCCCACCACTGTCAGTACGGACTCAATGCCTTTGATCTCTTCTTCCGGCACCCGGAAGTAATCCTTGCTGAGGATGGCGAGATCGGCCAGTTGACCGACTTTAATCTGGCCTTTTTTCCCTTGTTCGCTGGAGAACTAGGCGCTGCCTTGCGTCCACAGCAGCAGGGCGGTGTCGCGATCGAGACGCGCGCTGTGATCATACATTTGCATGCCGCCAACCGTTCGCCCGGAAACCAGCCAGTAGAGCGCCGTCCACGGGTTGTAGCTGGCAACGCGCGTGGCGTCGGTGCCCAGACCAACCGGCAAACCGGCTTCCAGCATTTTCGCCACCGGTGGCGTCTGTTTGGTCGCTTGCTGGCCGTAGCGCTCGGCGAAATATTCGCCCTGGAAGGCCATGCGGTGCTGAACCGCAATCCCGCCGCCAAGCGCTTTTACGCGCTCGATATTGGCTTCGGTGATGGTTTCCGCATGGTCAAAGAACCAGTGCAGACCGTTAAACGGAATGTCGCAGTTCACTTTTTCGAACACATCCAGCATGCGGCTGATCGATTCGTTATAGGTAGCGTGCAGGCGGAACGGCCAGCGATGCTCAACCAGGTGGCGCACTACGCGCTCCAGTTCATCTTCCATACCGGACGCCAGATCCGGGCGCGGTTCGAGGAAATCTTCGAAGTCGGCGGCGGAAAAGACCAGCATTTCACCCGCACCATTGTGGCGGAAAAAGTCACTGCCCTGGCCCGGTGTTAACATGTCGGTCCATTTTTCGAAATCTTCCAGTTCATGTCCCGGACGCTGGGTAAACAGGTTATAGGCGATACGAATCGTCATCTGCTGTTTGCTGTGTAATTCGGCGATCACTTCGTAATCTTCCGGGTAATTCTGGAAACCGCCGCCCGCATCAATGGCGCTGGTCAGACCCAGACGATTCAACTCACGCATAAACTGGCGCGTGGAGTTGACCTGCTGTTCCAGCGGCAATTTTGGCCCTTTCGCCAGCGTCGCGTAGAGGATCATCGCGTTTGGCCGCGCAATCAGCATCCCGGTCGGGTTGCCGTTGCTGTCGCGCTGAATTTCGCCGCCCGGCGGGTTAGGCGTGTCTTTGGTGTAACCCACCACTTTGAGCGCCGCGCGGTTGAGCAGGGCGCGGTCGTACAGATGCAGAATAAACACCGGCGTGTCCGGCGCAGCTTCGTTAATTTCATCCAGCGTTGGCATACGCCGCTCAGCGAACTGGAACTCTGTCCAGCCGCCCACCACGCGTACCCACTGCGGAGACGGCGTGCGCAGCGCTTGTTCTTTTAGCATGCGCAGGGCATCCGCCAGCGACGGTACACCTTCCCAACGCAGCTCCAGGTTGTAATTAAGCCCGCCGCGGATCAGGTGCAGGTGCGAGTCATTCAGCCCCGGGATCGCCGTATGACCTTTCAGATCCACCACTTTTGTGCGTTCACCACGGTAAGCCATCACCTCGGCCTCGGTCCCCACCTGGACAAATTTTCCGTCGCGGACAGCCACCGCTTCGGCGAACGGGTTTTCCCGATCAACCGTATGAAACTGACCATTAAGCAATATCAGTTCTGCATGTACGAACGAATCCATACTTCCTCCAGTCTGGCGGCCTCATGGGCCGGATAAGCGTCTGGGCGGATTATGCTAAGCGTTGGGAAAGAATGAACAGTTATACGAACGTATAGGTATACGAAAGGATAGTTATACCTTCAGATAATAGTTATGCCGGGGAGGGATACCTAACATACAGCCCACGATAGCGATGGCGCGTGAGTTGCTGTCTGAACGTAACGTAACACTCCTCACTTTAACCTCTAAGGATGCTTATATGACTACCGCGAAGCTTGAAGTTCTGACCCCGGCGAACTGTCAGTTAATCTTTATCGATCACCAGCCGCAGATGGCGTTTGGCGTGCAGTCTATTGACCGCCAGGTGCTGAAAAACAACACCGTCGCGCTGGCAAAAGCCGCCAAGGTGTTCAATATTCCGACGATCTTCACCACCGTAGAGACCGAAAGTTTCTCCGGCAACACCTATCCTGAGCTGCTGGATGTGTTCCCGGAGAAAGATATTCTGGAACGTACTTCAATGAACTCCTGGGACGACCAGAAAGTGCGTGATGCGCTGGCAGCGAACGGCAAGCGTAAAGTCGTTGTTTCCGGTTTGTGGACCGAAGTGTGTAACAACACCTTCGCACTGTGCGCCATGCTGGAAGGCGACTACGAAATCTATATGGTGGCGGATGCGTCCGGCGGCACGTCGAAAGAGGCGCATGATTACGCCATGCAGCGCATGATTCAGGCGGGTGTGATTCCGGTTACCTGGCAGCAGGTGATGCTGGAATGGCAGCGTGACTGGGCGCACCGCGAAACGTACGACGCGGTAATGAATATTGTGAGAGAGCATTCCGGCGCATACGGCATGGGCGTCGATTATGCCTACACCATGGTGCACAAAGCACCTTCACGCGCGAAAGCGGGCCATCGCACACTGGCACCGGTTCCGGCGAAATAAGCCTTTTGCTGGCCGGTTAACGCCGGTCAGCTCGTCTCTTCCACGGCAGGAGAATGCCATGAGTATCGGACTTATCTCTTTCGCCGCAGGCGTGTTGATTGGCGTGATGTACGCGTTGCTAAAGGTGCGATCGCCTGCGCCACCGGCGATTGCGCTGGTTGGGTTGCTTGGCATGTTGATGGGCGAACAGCTCGTCAGCGCACTGATCTCACAAGCTGCTGCGGGGTGAGCCTATGAAATTCTGGATCCTTTCCCTCCTGGTCGGTCTTCTGGCTGGCGGTATTTATGCTTTACTGGGAACGCGTTCCCCCGCGCCACCGGTAATGGCCTTACTGGGGTTGTTCGGCATGCTGGTAGGGGAGCAACTTGTTCCGATTACCCGTCGGTTACTTGCCCGGCAACCGTTAACCATGGCATGGTTTCGCCATGAGTGTGTGCCAAAGATTAGCGGTACGCCG
The DNA here is from genome assembly GCF_004331415.1 of Kosakonia quasisacchari. GTDB lineage: Bacteria > Pseudomonadota > Gammaproteobacteria > Enterobacterales > Enterobacteriaceae > Kosakonia > Kosakonia quasisacchari. The sequence goes on along the minus strand of NZ_SJOP01000011.1, from coordinate 9,027 downwards.
CAACCTGAACCGCCGGACGCACCGCCGCGCCGGGATTAATGCCCCGAGGATAACCATGACGCACACCCTGCGTATTGCCATTGTTGATGATGAACCGTCCGTGCGTAGCGGGTTAAGTAATTTGCTGCAATCGGCGGGGTACGCCACGCTGACCTTCGCGTCCGCCGAGGCCTTTCTTAACGATGGTTCCGCGCAGCGTCAATCGGCACTGGTGATTGCAGACATTAAACTCAAAGGCATGAGCGGGGCGGCACTGTTCGAAAAACTGCAACTTAGCCCGTGCCCGCCGCCGTTGATATTTATTTCCGGTCATGACGATGAAACCTGGCAGCGGTTCGCGGGGCAACCCGGTGCCGTTGCTTTTTTACATAAACCGATCGATATCGACATGCTGCTTGACCATATTTCGCGCGTGCTGGCGGGAGGGGAAGAGACGCCATGACCGGAAACGCAAAATCACCGCCGTGGCCGCAGATGGTGGCCGAAAACCAACCGTTTACGCTCCAGGATGATGCCATCTACACACCGCTGGCGCAGGAGGGCTGCATTGTCTGGATGAATGCACATTACCCATGGGCGAGCGATGCCTTTATTCTCGCCACGGCGGTAAGCGACGATGCTGAGCCGCGCGCCAGCCAGTTGCTGAACAACGAATTAGCGTTGCGCCAGCAACTTGATAGCCGCTGGGCGGTAAAACCCGTAGCCAGCACGCAATATCACGGCCGCGTCGCGCTGGTTTATCCCACATTCGCCTTTAAACCACTCACCCGTCTGACCAGCCAGCCGATGGCGTGTATCGCCAGTTGGCTTGAACTGACCCTGTGCATCTGCACGCCGCTGCGCCAGATGCACCACAGCAATCTGATCCATGGCGACATTAAACCCGGCAATATTTTTCTCACCGATGAAGGCTGCCGGTTGGGCGGGTTTGGCCTGTCGACCAGTACCGTCGGGGAACCGGCGCAGAACTGGCTGCCGCTCTCCGGTGGTACGCTGGCCTACATGTCGCCGGAACACTCAACGCGCACCCATCACGCCGTGGACAACCGCAGCGATCTCTACAGCCTGGGCATTGTCTTTTATGAGCTATTGACCGGCACGTTGCCGTTCGATCTCAGCGAAGGCGGGCAGGCGGAATGGGTGTTACACCACATTGCGTCTGAACCTTCGCCGCCGCATAACCTGCGCGACGGGGTGCCGGAGATGCTGTCAACCATTGTGCTGAAGCTGCTGGCAAAGTCGCCAGAAAAACGTTACCAGACGGTCGATGGTCTGATGGCAGATTTGCGTCGCTGCCAAGCGACGTTAACGACCGATGGCGAGATAGCCCACTTTACGCCAGGTTTGCAGGATCGCTCACCGGCACTGCATTTTGCTAACACGTTGTATCGCGCTCATCCGCAGGCCAAAGTGCTGGCGGATGCGCTGGATGCGGTGGTGCAAAGCAGTACGCAAACGCTGGTCACCATCAGCGGCCCCATCGGGATGGGAAAATCTTCGCTGATGGCCTCGTCGTTAAAGGTCTTTCAGAGTCGCCCGTCGCTTATTGCGCTCGGGAAGGTAGAACAAAATTCCTCGATTTTGCCGCTGGGTGTCCTCACCGCAGCTTTCCGCTCGCTGGCGCTGCATTTGCTGGGTTTGCCCGCAGAGGAAGTGGCGCGCTGGAAGTCACGGCTCAGCAGCGCGTTGACAGGTTATGAAGCGCTGGCGGTGAGCCTCGCGCCGGAACTGGGGCTGCTGATTGACAGTAAACCGGTGCCGTTTATCGATACCTTGTCGCTCGATTCACGCGCGCGGTTCAACTATATGGTGCTGCGCCTGGTGAATGTCTTTGCTGCACCAGGTTGCCCGCTGATTATCCTTATCGATAACCTGCACTGGATTGATGACGCCAGTCTGCATTTACTGGAATACCTGTTACAGCACAGCCATGCATTGCCGCTGTTGATGGTGGTTTCACATCGCGACTTAGCCTCGTTAGACGATCCGGCGTTTGCCACCGCGCTGGCCCGCTTGCGCAGCGCGGCGAGCCGCGTTATGGAGTGTGTGCCGCAGCCGCGTTCGGCGAAAGCCATCTCACGCTGGCTGGCGACCATTTTTCAGACGCGCCCGGCATCTACCGTCGAGCTGGCGAAACTGATCCATGAAAAAACCGGTGGCAACCCGCTGTTCGTGCATGAGTTCTTTAAGCGCATTACCGAAGATGGCCTGGTGAGCCATAACAGCTATCAGGGAAAATGGCAGTATGACCTGGCGGCGATTAGCACCCGTTACCACCGCGAAAACGTACCCGATTTGCTGCTTCAGCAACTGGCACAAATGCCGCCTGAAACCCGAAACCTGCTTGGGAGCATGGCCTGTCTTGGCAGCGCAGGCGATATCACATTAATAAGTCGTGTGCTGAACCTTTCAGCCGGCGAGGTGCATTACCGCCTGCATCCTGCGCTCACGGTACAACTGGTCACGCTTAACGCCGCCGAGTACACGTTTACCCATGAACGGATCCACGAGGCAGCCTGCGCACTGCTGGAGTCTGCATATTGCCGCCAGTTGCATCTGACCACGGCCACGCTGCTGGCGCAAACGGCGGCCGAAGCCCCGGGCAATGAGCTGCTGTTTCGCGCCATCCACCACATCAATGCGGCTGCCGACGACGTTTTGCTGCCGCAACGCCAGCGCTTCAGTGAACTCAGTCTGCTTGCCGCCAGGCGCGCAAAACACACCGGCGACTACACATCCGCTTTGAGCTATTTACACCTCGCCCGACGCCTTCGTACCGAAACGGGGCATGACTTTGCTCTCTCGCTGGAGGAGACCGCCTGTGAGTTTTTGCTCGGTAACCTTTCAACCGCGCGCGGCCTGTGCGAACGGTTACTGGCATCGCCCGGCGGGCTGACGGAAAAGGCGCAGGCCGCGACGTTGCTGGCAGAAGTGCATATTCGCCAGTCTGGTTATCAGCTTGCGCTGGAAACAACGCTCAGCTGGTTGACCGTGTTTGGTATTCACCTCAGCCGTTATCCCGACGATGCAGCCTGTGATCACGCATGGCAGGAGATGCACACGCGTATTGGCGACAACCCCGCGCGGCTATTTACGGCACTGCCGCGCATGAATCATCAGGAAACCGATGCGCTAATGAACCTGCTGGCGAGCGCCAGTTTGTATGCCAGTTTTAATTGCCCGCGCCTGCATTTCCTGTTGCTGTGCCAGATGCTGCAATTGACACTCGAACGCGGGCTGACTGGCGCATCCACCTCAGCACTGGCGTGGTTTGGTGTGCTGATCGGCGAACGCTACGAAGAGTATGAACTGGGCTATCGTTACAGCGTACTTGCGCAGGAGCTGGTGACGCGCCACGGTTTACATGAATTTGCCGCAAAAGCCCTGGTTCCGCTGGGTCGTAGCTGTGTCTGGACACAACCGCTATCGCGAAGCGTGGAGTGCGCTAACGCCTGTTTTACCGCGGCCGTTGCGCATGGGGATCTGACGATTGCCTGTTTTGCTGCTTTTCGCCAGGTGATCAACGCCATGAGTCGCGGCGATCACCTCGACACGGTATTAAGCCATATCGATCGCGGTCTGGCTTTTATCCGCGAAACACAGTATTCGGATATGGACTCTCTGCTGCTGTTACAACGTCACTTTGTCGAGTATTTAAGGCAGCCAGACAGCATGGTAAGCGGCAAAGAGATACTACCCAGATCGCTGCTGCCACCGACACCACCCGCCACGATGCTGTTCTGGTTCTGGCTCTATCGCGGGCTGGCGCACTTTTTCACCGGGGCTTATTCCCGCGCGGAATCGTGTCTGAAAGAGGCGGGGAAACATGCCTGGTCCGCACCCGGACATATTAGTCTGCTGGATTATCATCTCTATAGCGCGCTCGCACTGTCGATGCAGCTTACACCCGCGACGTTTTCCGCCGGGCACCGTCAGCGACTAAACCAGCACTACAACAAAATAGCCCGCTGGGCGCAGGTCAATCCGGAAACCTTCAGCGATAAAGAAGCGCTGGTGTACGCGGAAATCGTGCGCCTCGACGGAATGAACAGCATCGCGCTGGAACAGTATGAGAAGGCAATTACGCTTTCTCGTGAAGCGGGTTTTAACCCCATCAATGCACTGGCGCATGAACTGGCCGGGCGTTTTGCGCTCTCCTGCGGGTACCAGACCGCAGCAGATGCTTATTTTCGCGGCGCGATGGCCGCATGGGGGCGCACCGGGGCGCAGGCCAAAGTTCGCCATTTACAACAGGAGCATCCTCATCTTTTCACGCCAGTGGAAAGTACGCCCTATGACACTATCTCCTTTGCCCAGAACGATGAAATCCGCGATCTGCAGAGCATTATCAAAGCCTCCCGCGCTTTATCTGAGGAGATCAATCTTGAACGGTTGATTCAGATCCTGATGACCATGTTACTGGAGCGTGCCGGTGCGCAGCGCGGTTTACTTATTCGCGTGCTTGACGACAACATTGCGGAAATCGAAGCCAGCGCCCACACCAGTAAAGAAGGCGTACTGGTGCGGGTGATAAAAGAGATGCCTTTGGCGACAGATATGCCGTTGTCCGTGCTGGCGGCGGTGATCCGCACCGGGCAGGAGATCCGCACTGGCCGACCAGAAGAGTACAGCCCGTTTAGCCAGGATCCCTATCTTGTCTCTTCGGGAGCAGCGGTGATGTGTGTGCCGATGTTCAAGCAGGCGCGGCTGGTAGGAGTGTTATATCTGGAAAACCGCCTGATGCCGGAGATGTTTACCGCCGGCCAGTCACGCGTCGTGAACCTGCTTGGCGCGCATGCAGCGGTTTCGCTGGAAACCGCACGGTTGTATGCCAAGCTGGTGGAAGAGAACCTTCAGCGTCGGCGCGTCGAGAAAGAACTGCGCGCAAGCCAAACCTCGCTCATGTTGGGGGAGCAAATCAGCCACACCGGAACCTGGCGCTGGGAGCTGGAGCAGGATTTGATGCACATGTCGGATGAGTATGCGCGCATTCTGGGGATAGATGGGAAGCGCAAACTTATCTCGATGGCCGAGTTTTTAACCTTTGTTCACCCGGACGATCATCCGCATATCAGTGCGCTGGTCACCCGCAGCGTTGCGCAGGGGCTCACCATGCAGGCGGAGTTTCGCATTATCCGCACCGATGGCGAGTGCCGTTATATCCTTGGCATCGGCGATCCGGTTTCATCCGGTGATGAGGTACACGAATATTTTGGCACCATCACCGATATTACCGCTCAGCGGCAAAGTGAAGATGCTGCGCGCGTCGCCCAGGCCGAGCTGGCGCGAGTATCGCGAGCCACCACCGTCGGGCAACTGACCTCGTCGATCGCCCATGAAATCAACCAACCGCTGATGTCGATTGTCTCTAACGCAGGAGCCAGCCTGCGCTGGCTCAATCGTTCTCCGATTCCGGTTGATAATGTGCGCGTCGGGCTGGAGGAGATTATCAGCGAAGGGCAGCGCGCCGGAGAGGTGATCCGTAGTCTGCAATCGCTGACGCGCAGACAGGAGCCAGTGTTCGAGCGCATCGATCTGCATTTCTTACTGCGCCATATCATGACGCTCTCCCGCAGCGAACTGGCGCGGCGGCAGATCGCCGTCGACTATGCACTTGATGCGCATAACAGCTTTATTCATGGCGATAGCGTGCAGATCCAGCAGGTGCTGCTTAACCTGGTGATGAATGCTGTTGAAGCAATGGCAGACATTGACTCACGCCCGCGCGTGTTAACGCTCTCGACGCTAACTCAGGATCCACAAGAGGTGATTTGCCAGATAGCAGATACCGGGAGTGGAATGAGTCCCGATGTGCAGGCTCGTCTGTTTGAGTCGTTCTATACCACCAAAGTACAGGGCATGGGGATGGGGCTGACGATCAGCTATGCCATTATTGAGCGGCATAAAGGCAAGCTAACGGCGATGTCCAGGTTGCCTTTCGGCAGCGTGTTGGCTTTTACCTTGCCAGTGGCGGCAGATTAGCGGCTGCGGGATTTGGCGATGTGCAGGTGGCTTGCGGCATGCACCAGATCCGCCAGCGAGCGGGCCTGCATTTTATCCATCACCCGGCGGCGATGCACTTTAACGGTGATTTCGCTGACTCCCAGCTCCGCGGCAATCTGCTTGTTAAGCAAGCCACTGATCGCCAGCTCAAACACTTCCTGCTCACGCGGCGTCAGGGATAAGTGGCGCTGCTTGAGCGCAAAATTTTCCTGTTGTTGTTCGAAATCTTGCGCTGCAACAGTCAGCGCGTCCGCTACCGCCGACAGCAGGCGTTCAGACTCCACAGGTTTCGTTAAGAATTCACGCGCACCCGCTTTCATTGCGCGCACAGTCAGCGGGATGGTGCCATAGCCGGTGAGAAAGATTATCGGCAGTTCGCGTCCGCGATCTTTTAATGCGCTGGCGACATCGAAACCGTCCGCGACGGGCATATTCAAATCCAGAATCAAACAAGAGGGTACGGAAACCAGCGGGTGAGTAAGAAAGGATTCCGCCGAGGCGAAATCAATGGCGCGGTAACCTTCTGCTGCCAGCAGCCGGACAATTGATCGTCTGACGGCATTATCATCGTCGACAACATATACGATAGGTTCCATTATCTATCAGCCTCGGTAGGGAACGGCATGCCGGTAAAGCTCGCCGAAATCAGTGCATAACATACAGATAACACAAATTTTAACTGGATGAAATAATTGACATTTCCACAGCTAATGTGGGCTTTTTATCCGGCCGCATACATTATGTTTGATGTGAGAAATCACAACGGCGAAGCGTATTTTATGCACGATAAGAGTTTGAATGCCGTATGAATTTTAATCGCATGTTTTTATGTCGCTCATCCCGTCAACCGAAAAAACAGCAGCGGGTTGACAAGTTAAGACTAAAAATTCAGAACTTTTCGAACGTGCTTTCCCATTTTTATCATGAGAAAAGGTGATAACGATGCAACTCAGACTGGCTCGGCCCGCAGAGGCCGAAGTGATATGGCAGATTCGTAACCAGGCTATCCGCCACGGTTGTAAAGGCGTCTATGAAGACAGCGTTATCGCGGCCTGGACACCGGATAAAATGCCGGAAAGCCAGCGTACTATGATTGCTAATAATCCCTTTTATGTCGCAACAACGTTAAAAGATCAGCCGGTTGCCACGGGTTTTCTCGATCTCGCCAACGCCAGCGTGGAGGCTATTTTCACGTTGCCGGAGTGGGAAGGAAAGGGGCTGGCGACGCAGATAATAGACGCCATTAAACAGGAGGCGGCAAAACGAGGTTTGGCGCGAATCACGCTGGCATCAACGCCTAACGCCTGTACGTTCTACCAAAAACAAGGATTTATAATATTGCAGGAAAGTGTTCACCCCTCTGCGCTGGCGCGCGCGGAATTACGCTGTATTGAAATGGAATATAATTTCTTCACTGATAAATAAAATATTTTTATTTATCATACGGATTGATGTGAAGAAAATTCCTATTAAAATAAACAGGTTACTTAACACTTCATCATAAAATATCGTCCTATAATAATAACGCTGCGCTATCGCGTGGCGTTATTTCATGATTCATCACATAAAGGGACTTTTTATGAAAATCCGTGCATTACTTTCCATTTTATTATTTGGTTTATCAATGAATGTCTTCGCTGCCAGCCAGACTGAGTGTGAAGTAAATGGCGAGATGGACTGGAACTGCATGTGCCAGATCCTGTGCCAGGCGGGCGAGGGCGGTGCAGCCTGTAATTGCGATGGCGTGCCATAAGTCGACATCGCAAAGGGGATATTAATTTTAATATCCCCTGAATTTCGTCACCGCCGATTCCTCTGAAACCCATTTCCCTGCCAAATAGATCCCCCCGTTTGCGATATTCACATGTTACTCTTCACGCCTAAGGTTCTACAGGGAGAGCTGTGATGTCGGCGATTAAAACGCTTGCTACAACTGAAGTGTACCGCAACAAGTGGATGCGTCTGCGCGAAGACAAAATCCTGCGGGCTGATGGTAACGAAGGCATTTACTCCGTTGTTGAGAAAGCCGATTTTGTCGTGATTATCGCCCGTGAAGGCGACAGCCTGTATGTGGTTGAGCAATTTCGCTATCCGCTTGGCAAGCACACCATTGAGCTACCGCAAGGCGCATGGGAATGCGCGCCAGAGGCGGATCCGCTGCATGTTGCAGCCGGTGAACTTCGTGAGGAAACTGGGCTGGTGGCGGGAAAGATACGCTATGTGGGGTATCAGAAACTGGCGCAAGGCTACTCCAGCCAAGGTTACCATATCTTCCTCGCGCAAGAGTTGGTACATCAGCAGCAGGAACTGGACCCCGAAGAGTTTGGTCTGACGACGCGCAAAATTACCCTGAGAGAGTTTGAGACCTTGATTTCCGCAGGAAAGATCAGCGACGCGACCTCAGTTACCGCGTATTTGCTGGCAAAGCTAAAAGGCATGCTGGAATAGCGCAGCTATCTTGCATCACATCACAGCCGTATGCGCCTAATCTCTGGGTTTAAGCGAGATAAACATGAGCAACAGCGCCGCACAAAATATTCTTTCAATCTATCAACGCCACGCCCAGACATTTGCTGAGCAGCGCTCCCAGGCGCTCTTTGAAAAAAGCTGGCTGGAGAAGTTTGCACACCAGCTTCCTGATAAAGGCAATATTATCGATATCGGTTGTGGTAACGGGCAGCCGATTGCGGGCTGGCTTATCCGCCAGGGTTTTCAGCTCACCGGCGTGGATGGCGCAAGCGCAATGCTGGAACGCGCGCGTCAGCAGTTTCCCACTCGGCGCTGGATCCAGCAAGATATGCGGCAGCTATCGCTCGGGGAAACTTTCGATGGGCTTCTGGCCTGGGACAGTTTTTTTCACCTGGCGCATGAGGATCAACGCAGCATGTTCGATCGTTTTGCTGAACATAGCCATGCGGGTAGCGTGTTAATGTTCACCAGCGGAACCCACCACGGAATCGCGATGGGGCAGTTCGCCGGTGAACCCTTGTTCCATGCCAGCCTGGCACCAGACGAGTATCGCGA
>NZ_SJOP01000106.1 GCF_004331415.1 Kosakonia quasisacchari | reverse complement strand
ACCAGCACGTTGCCCACCGGGTCGTACTCGTAGCGCAAATCCTGCAGCACTTTTGTCGTTGTCGCGCGTTCGGTTTTAATACCCACCAGCCGCTGGGTTTCGGCTTCATATGAATACGTGGTCACCACGCCGTTACCGTGCTCCTCGCGCAGTTTCTGCCCGGCGGCGGAATACGTCAGGGATTTGACTATGACCTGCTCTGAACCGCC
>NZ_SJOP01000105.1 GCF_004331415.1 Kosakonia quasisacchari | reverse complement strand
CTGGAACTGCGCAGCAGCAGCGCGGAAACTCTCCAGGTGATAACCGTCGGAGAAGCCGGTCGCGCGCAGGTGCGGGTCCTGCACTGGGAAAGCGGGCAGCCCGCCGGTATCAACAATGACCAGGTGCGCTACAGCTACGACAACCTCACCGGCAGCAGCGCACTGGAAGTGGACGGCAGCGGCGAACTTATCAGCCAGGAAGAGTATTACCCGTA
>NZ_SJOP01000104.1 GCF_004331415.1 Kosakonia quasisacchari | reverse complement strand
GGACGTCAAGAATCCAGTCACCCTGAGTGCCCACACAGATTGTCTGATAAATTGTTAAAGAGCAGTTGCGACGCGCCTTGGCGCTCTGTCGCGAGGTGGCGTATATTACGCTTTCCTCTTTCAGAGTCAACCCTGAATCTCAGGATTTTTTCTCTTCAACCGAACCGGCTGTTTGTGTGAAGTGATTCACATCTGCCGTGTCGATGGAGGCGCATTATAGGGAG
>NZ_SJOP01000103.1 GCF_004331415.1 Kosakonia quasisacchari | reverse complement strand
CAAATCCTTCCGCTTTTTGTTGTGAGTAAACAGGTCTAGTATTTATTTCATCGAGGCAAAGCGCCTCACTCCAACAAATTAACGCAAGGATTTATATCATGAAAAGCATCAAAACATTTGTCGCAGTTATCGCACTGGCTACGTCTTTCGGTTCTTTCGCTGCACAGTCTGTGACCGCAACGGATACCACTCTGAGCGGTGCTGAAGCGAAAATCGCCGCGCAGGCTCAGCAGGCTGG
>NZ_SJOP01000102.1 GCF_004331415.1 Kosakonia quasisacchari | reverse complement strand
CTCACCGAAAACCCGGTGGATGTCGACGCGCTGTTCACCGCTGGCGGCCAGCAGAAACAGCTTTTACCGGGTCAGAATCTGCGGTGGACGGCGCGCCAGGAACTGCAGAAAGTCACTCCAGTGATGCGCGATGGCGAACCCGACGACAGCGAAAGTTACCGCTACGACGCCAGCAGCCAGCGCATCGTCAAAATCACCTCACAACTGACCGGCAGCACCACGCAGACAAAACGGGTGATTTACCTGCCGGGT
>NZ_SJOP01000101.1 GCF_004331415.1 Kosakonia quasisacchari | reverse complement strand
CAGAAACAGAATGCCGGCATGATCTACACTCCCTGAACGGAGGTGGTGCCGATGAAAAAATCACGATTCACCGAAGAGCAGATTGTTTTTGCCCTGAAGCAGGCTGAACTGGGGACGTCCGTGCCGGAGGTCTGCCGTAAGCTGGGTATTTCCGATGCCACGTTCTATACGTGGCGCAAGAAATACGGCGGGATTTCGCCCTCAGAACTGAAGCACATGCGTCAGCTGGAAGAGGAAAACCTGCGGCTGAAGAAACTGGTGGCCGATCTGAG
>NZ_SJOP01000100.1 GCF_004331415.1 Kosakonia quasisacchari | reverse complement strand
ATCACCGTGCACTTTTTGCCCTGTGATGACGTGAAGGTCACGACCAGTTGCTGGTCACCGAGAAATGCCAATTACCCGATTAAAGAGCCCATCAGGATGAAGGAGCCAAAAGTATGCCCGGGATAAAGGAAACCGGCCAGCCCTGAGTCACATCATCCCCTCTTCGTTATTGCTCGTTTCACAAGGAAGTCAGATGAAAAATTCACTGTTAAGCCCGCTGCTGGCGGGTCTGCTGCTGTTAACCGGCTGCTCACAGCCTGCCGCTCAGGCAGA